>CAIUCS010000113.1 GCA_903897715.1 uncultured Synechococcales cyanobacterium | reverse complement strand
GATTTATAAACTGTCGTCCACATTCAGCGCAAATGTGATTTTGTTTTCCTTTCTTAATACCATTTTTGCGTATGTGTTCTGATCCACACTGTGGACATTTCATCTCTCTTCCTTCAACTCATACTTTATTATGCAATGCCGCTCCAAGTAATTAACTGTTAGATAGTGGAACAGGCTTCACATCACCCCCTTGTAGGGTATTAGCGGTTTGACTCGACAGAAGACAGGAAACTGCCATGGCTCCAAGTAATCAACTGTTAGATAGTGGAACAGGCTTCCAGCCTGTTTACAGCTAGGACAACCGCCCCACATCTTAGTATTCAATTACACACCGCTACTTGCTTATGTCGTTTCGCTGCATGGCTTACAATATCCTCCCTAGAATTCAGTAAACTGGCTGTAGCGAGACTCTCTTATTAGGCTGTCCGAAATATGGGAAGTATTATAAAGGAATAGTTTCTAGAAATTCATTTGTTTCATTTAGTGCAGTATATATCTAGCATTCACTTCAAATCCGCAAAAAATATTAAAATTAGGATTAATAATGTATGTCATTCAATACCTGTTCAACTTCAGCTATCAAAATACTGGCAGTAGTGTTTAGAGAGCTTGAGATCTGAAACAAGACAGACAAGGTGGGCGATTTCAACCCGCGTTCTATTTGACTGACATAGGTAGGATGTATACCTGCCCTGTCAGCAAGCTCTTCTTGGGAAATCTTCGTTAGTGTAACGAATCCACTCATTTTTGCTTAACCAAGCTCGAACCAAAGTAGATACCCTTCCTAAATCTGCCCGCCTACGCCTTTAAACTTCTCAACAAACGCCGCAATTTTTTGGAAAACGCTCTGCTTTTTGGCTTTGTACTGTGGATTAAGCGGACTCATTGTAGGTAGTGTGGAATTTAACTCAGTCCCATTCTCGCTGGCGAACTCGCGTTTCAGGGAGGCACTGATATAGTGCTTTGCCGCTTCGACCTTCAAGCCTTCTGAACGAATCAATTCATCTGCTTCGCGGGCTTGCTCGGCTTGGGCAAATTTAAAGAACGTATCAATGATGCTGGCTTTATCTGCCATCTCATCGAGATTGGTTTGATTAATGAAATCCACAATCAGGCTTTCTTTGGCTCGATTGCCCAGACTAGCCCGAATCAAGCGGCGTACGTCTTCGATTAGGTCACTCTTATTTTTATTCTTTTTATGCTGCTCAAAAATTAGCTCAAGAATGTAATCTAGATTGATTTCTTGGGATTTCAGCAAATCCACTTCAAACACTACATCATCCCAATCGATGACTAATTTTCCTTTTTCACTGCCCGCTTTGTCACGAAGCAACCAGTCGCGGATATCGTTGTAAGTGGAACGGTAATCTTGAATGGTGCGATCAGCAGGAACCTTGATTGCTTGCAGTGCCGTCACATCTTCATCGCTTAAATAGTGTTCCGCTTTAAATGCTTCAACTGCCGCTGGGTCATTCATATCAACCTGTTGCAAAGCCTTCAGGCTGGCAAATTCATCGTAGTTTTGCAGCACATTTTCAACGCGCAAGTATTCGCCAAACAACTTGGTAAAGTCTTTTTTGTCTTTTTCTAAAACAATCTCATCGGGGTTGGGGAAACGCTGCTCTAATTCCGTGACGATTTCCACAAAACCGCGCCGTGCTTCACCCGTCACCACATCGGTAAAGCCTTCCATGTATTCCCGATAGCTTTTTTCCAGCACCACATTTTTGGTGTTTTTATCGCCAAATAGGGTAATGGCATCAATAGTGGCTTGTTCTAAATCGCGGAAGGTGACGATATTGCCAAAGGTTTTGGTGGCATCATAAATGCGGTTGGTGCGGGAATAGGCTTGCAGCAACCCGTGATAGCGTAGGTTTTTGTCTACAAATAGGGTATTGAGCGTAGGTGCATCAAATCCTGTCAGGAACATACCTACCACGATCAGCAGATCGATTTCTTTGGCTTTTACTTGCTTTGCCAGATCGCGGTAGTAGTTTTGAAACCCATTGCTATCGACGCTGAAGTTGGTTTTGAACAGGGCGTTATAGTCAGCGATCGCCAGGCTTAAAAATTCTTTGGCGCTGCTGTTCATGGCGGATACATCAAAGCTTTCATCCAAAATTTCGCCCACAGTTGCTTGTTCTTCATTGGCGGCAAAGGAGAAAATGGTGGCGACTTTCACGCCCCTCAATCCCCCCTTGTCAGAGGGGAGGTTTGGCTCTCCCCCTGAGATGGTGGCGACTTTCACCCCCTTCAATCCCCCCTTGTCAGAGGGGAGGTTTGGTTCTCCCCCTGACAAGGGGGAGTTAGAGGGGGTTTGTAATTGCTTAAATGTTTCATAATACAGCTTAGCAGCGTCCACACTGCTCACGGCAAACAGAGCATTAAAACCTTTGCTGCCCGCTTGCAAGCGGTGGGTTTTTTGGCGGAAGTTATTCAAGATGTAGTGGCAAATCTCGCGGATGCGATTGGGGTGTAACAGGGCTTGTTTGTTTTCAGCGGCGCTGAGTTTTTTCTCATCCTGTTCGGTTTCAATGGCTTTGAATTGTGGACGAACATCGTTGTAGTCCACCTTGAACTTCAGCACTTTTTCATCACGGATGGCATCGGTGATCACATAGGAATGGAGCTCACGACCAAATACGCTAGCGGTGGTTTCTGCGCCTAGGGCGTTTTGCGGAAAAATGGGCGTGCCAGTGAAGCCAAACTGATAAAACCGTTTAAATTTTTTCTGTAAGTTTTTCTGCGCCTCACCAAACTGGCTGCGGTGGCATTCATCAAAAATAAATACGACCTGCTTGGTGTAGATGGCTAGGTCGCTTTCGGTTTTCATGAGGTTATTGAGTTTCTGGATGGTGGTGACGATGATTTTATTGTCATCTTTATCCAGATTACGCTTCAGCCCGGCAGTGCTATCGGAGCCATTGACGCTATCGGGGGAAAACCGTTGATATTCTTTCATGGTTTGGTAGTCGAGGTCTTTGCGATCGACCACAAAAAACACCTTGTCGATAAAATCTAGTTCCGTTGCCAGCCGCGCCGCCTTAAAGCTGGTTAAGGTTTTACCTGAGCCAGTGGTGTGCCAGATATAGCCGCCGCCCTCAGGACAGCTCCAGTGTTTGGCTTGGTAGGCGCTGTTGATTTTCCATAAAATGCGCTCACTGGCGGCAATCTGGTAGGGGCGCATCACCAGTAAGGTGTCATTCACATCAAACACTGAATACTGCAACAGCACACTGAGTAGGGTATTTTTCTGAAAAAAGGTGGCGGTAAAGTCTTTCAGGTCTTTAATTAAATGGTTATCTGCTTTCGCCCAATTCATGGTGAAGTCAAAGCTATTTTTATTACGCTGGGTGGTGTTGGCAAAGTAGCGGGTATCGGTGCCGTTGGAAATGACAAACAGTTGTAAATATTTATACAGGGAAAGTTCGGCATTAAAGCTCTCTTTGCTGTAGCGATGTACTTGGTTAAAGGCTTCACGAATGGCTACACCGCGTTTTTTTAGCTCAATTTGCACTAGGGGCAAGCCGTTGACCAAAATGGTCACATCGTAGCGGTTGGCATGGGTTCCTTGTTGTTGAAATTGCTGGATGACTTGGACTTTGTTACGGGCAAGGTTCTTTTTATCGAGGAGGTAGATGTTTTGAATGCGACCATCATCAAAGACAAAATCATGGATATAGTTATCATGAATTTTGCGGGTTTTATCGGTAATGCTGTCGCTAGGTTTATCTAAATAGGTTTCGACAAAGCGTTGCCATTCGTTTTCGGTAAACTGTACATTATTCAGGATCTGCAATTGCTCCCGCGCGTTGGCGAGCATGGTTTGGGGGTTGGTGATGTTGGGCTGGTATTCATAGCCTTGCCGGGTTAAATCTTGAATAAACTCGATCTCTAAATCGTATTCGCTTTGGTAGCTATCCCTAACTCTTGATTTTTTGCTGTATTGTTCCAGCACGATGAAGTTATTGGATTCGGCGATCGCCTTGTAGTCAGTCATGATTGGGTTTCCTTTGTTTGCAGTGGCGTTTTAGATAAAGTTCCGTTTGAATTTTTCGTGGTTTTGAATGTTGCTTCGAATGTCCTCTGTATCCCAGATTTGCAGTTCCCAAGGGAAGTAAAAGTTGCTTTTGTTTTTAAAGTAAATATGCAAACCTTTATAGCCTTGTTTGTTCCTAAAGTACCAATTCTTTAGGCTGAGTTCGTCTTGCCAGTCGTCGAGCAAATCCATAATGGCTGTGATTTCTGTGGCTGTTAAAAGAATGCGTGCGCCAAAAATATCATTAAGCCAGTTATTAACGGGGTACTGATCTTCTCGCGTTGAGAAGCGTTCAATTTTGTCGTCGATACTTTCGCGGGTTTTAACTCGGTAAAAATATCTGATGTCGATGTCTGCGGTCATTAGGTAGTCGTTGATGCTCTCGTGCAAGGTCAGGCGATAGTTGTAGATATGGGGGACAGGTACATGGGTTATGGTTCTAGAAAGGTTGATTTTTTCGACGCGCCCTGTTTCAAAGTAATCTTTGGAAAAATCACGATGTAAACGATTAATTTCGCTAATAAGTTGTTTTGTTTGGCTAATTTTATTCATCTGATTTTTCTACGGTGGGAAAGTGAGCCTTTACCTTTCCCAAATCCAGAAAAGGGGAGTAAGACCTAATTATACTGGGATAAATTTCTCTCAGCACTGCCGAGGAGCTTTGATGGCTAAGCATAATCCGTTTAACGTGAGATAAAGACAACACAGCAGCATTTCCCTTGAATCAGAAGGATATGAGATAATAACCGCATGACCTCACTTATCGAAGAAATACGTCAAAAGTTTTCTTGTGAACAGTTTGAGTTCTCTAAGCACGCTCTTGATCAGTCGATTTTAAGGCGGATTCGGGTGCAAGAAGTTAGGGCTGCCATTGCCAATGGGCAAATTATCGAAGATTATCCGAATGATAAGTACGCCCCAAGTTGCCTCATTAGCGGTCTGACTCAAGACCAGCGACCTATACACATTCAGTGTAGTTACCCCTCTCGTTCTATAGTAAAAATTATTACCTTGTATGAACCCGATCGCCAGCGATGGAACGCTAATTTCACCCAGAGGAGAAACAGTGATGAGTAATGCTCAAGAGGTTTTAGTTGAGACATTAGTAACTTATACGCTTCAACTCAATGGACAGATCTTCGTGGTTGAAAATGTACCTGCTCGTGTAAATGAAGAAACGGGGGAGCAATTTTTTTCGCCATCGACTGTAGAGTATTTACAGCAAATTATTTTGACTGAGAAAGAACCAGATCACTTCACTGAGGTTCCAGTCTATAACTACGCAGCCTGAAGTCAGCAGCCCCGACTGAAGTACGGGGGCTTCGAGCCTCTAACTTCAGTTAGCTGACCAGGTTAAGTCCTTTGAGGACTACGTTTTTGGAGTCATAACACCGACAAATGCGTAGCCAGTTTGTCGCTCTGTTGTTGAAAGTTAAACATCTTTACGGGGTTAAGGAAGTGCTTTCAACCTAACAAGCTCCTAAAACATTACCGAGGCTAACTTTACCCAAGAAATTGGAGTTATCTATGTCAAATTACGTTTTTGTTATCGACCCCGATAAACAGCCCTGTAATCCAGTTCATCCTGCCAAGGCACAATTGTTACTGAATCAGAAAAAAGCGGCTGTTTTCCGTCGCTATCCTTTTACCATTATTCTCAACGAGAAGCAAAAAGATGTAGAAGCTAATCCGTTAACTCTCAAAATCGACCTAGGCTCTCAAACCACAGGGATTGCTATTCTCAATGGAGAGAATGTCGTCTGGGGAGCCGAACTAGCTCACCGTGGTCAACAAATTAAATCTGATCTGGAATCCCGTCGGGCGATTCGCCGTAATCGACGGAACCGTAAAACCCGTTATCGTCCCGCTCGGTTCCTTAACCGAAAAAGGGAAAAGGGTTGGTTAGCTCCCAGTCTCCAACATCGAGTAGATACCACGTTAACTTGGATCAAAAAGTTGATTCGTTACTGCCCTGTCACTAACATTGTTCAGGAGTTGGTTCGATTTGACTTACAAAAAATGGAAAACCCTGAAATCTCTGGTATTGAATACCAACAAGGAGAATTACAGGGTTACGAAGTGCGTGAATATCTTTTGGAAAAGTGGAATCGTCAATGTGCCTATTGTGGTGCAAAGAATATTCCTCTTCAAATTGAGCATATTCACCCTAAATCAAAGGGGGGAACTAATCGTATTTCCAATCTTTGTATTACTTGTGAACCCTGTAATCTTGCTAAGGGAACTCAAGATATTAAAGATTTCCTTTCTGGCAAACCCAGTATCTTGAAACGAGTATTGAGTCAGGCGAAATCTCCCTTAAAAGATGCGGCGGCGGTTAATTCGACTCGATGGGCTTTACTTAATGCGCTGAAGTCTATTGGATTACCTATTTCTACGGGGTCTGGTGGACAAACCAAGTTTAATCGCACTCGATTGAATCTACCTAAAACCCATTGGATTGATGCCGCTTGTGTCGGAACGATTGAGTCTTTACGAATTATCACCAAGCAACCTTTATTGATCAAGGCAACAGGGCATGGATGTCGTCAAATGTGTCGCACAGATAAATTCGGCTTCCCATCTCGTTATGTCCCTCGCCTTAAGTTTATTAAAGGATTCCAGACAGGTGACATTGTTAAAGCAATTGTCACCTCTGGAAAGAAAATTGGAACCTATGTTGGACGAGTTGCTGTTCGTTGTAGCGGTAGTTTCAATATTTCAACACCTCAGTTAATACAAGGGATTGGGCATAAATACTGTCGAGCAATTCATCGTAAAGATGGTTACTCCTATAGTTTTTAGTCCATATTCCACGGGGAATAAATTCCCCTGAGTCGTTTTTCCTCTCAGGTCTAAAGATACTGAGTTTCCAAACTCCCACCCTTTTCTTATGAATTTATCTCGCCAGTGATGAGAGTTTTTTCTGT
>CAIUCS010000112.1 GCA_903897715.1 uncultured Synechococcales cyanobacterium | reverse complement strand
GTTAATTTTAACTGAGGCGGGGGGACGGTTTACCCACTTTGATGGACGATTACTTCGCTATAACCAGGGTGATGTCAATCAATGGGGTGGATTAATCGCTTCCAGTGGACATCACCATGACCAATTATGTATCTCAGCCAGTACCATCCTTTCTGAAATTGACTCCGGGCAAAGTAGTGGTACACTCTGAGGGTATGGATTTGCCAATGGGTAGTTTATAGCTTAAATCGATGTGTCTAACCTGTTAGTTAACCTGTCAGCATTAATTGCCAGACCCACTGGCATCAGTACTTATGCAATTAACCTGCTGCCCCATTTACAACCTCTATTCCCCCATGTTCTTTCAAGTAGAATAATAAAGGGCTTTAAATGTCATTTAATTCCCCAACGAATGGGTGCCGATGCTGGGATGTGGGGTCATGGAAAACGGTTATTGTGGCTGCAAACCCAATTACCCCGATGGTATCGTCAACTTGGTAGTCAATTATTATTCTCACCCTTACCAGAGGCTCCCCTCTTTCGTTCATGCTCTACGGTAGTCACTGTCCATGACCTGATTCCCCTCCGTTTTCCAACGCTACGGCGGTCGCCCATAGGCATTTATTATCGATATTATGTTCCCGCGGTTTTACGACAATCCCGGCATATCTTGTGTGATTCTAAGGCTACAGCCACAGATATTATTGACTTTTATCAAATCCCTGCCCATCGAATCACCATTATTCCCTTAGGTTATGATGCGAACCACTTTTATGACTTAAATTTACCAACCGCCCATTACTTTTTATATCTAGGAAGACACGAACCCTATAAAAATTTAGGACAATTATTAAATGCATTTCGGTTCGTTTGCAATCGCCATCCTGGGGTGGAATTGTGGATTGGGGGTTCATTTGACCAACGGTATTCCCCCCAACTCGTTCAACAAGCGACAGAATTAGGAATTGGGAATCAGGTTAAGTTTTTAGATTATCTTTCCTATGACCAATTACCCCCATTAATAAACCAAGCCATTGCTTTGGTCTTCCCTAGTTTATGGGAAGGGTTTGGACTACCAGTACTGGAGGCTATGGCTTGTGGAACGCCGGTTATTGCTGCCAATCTTTCGTCTTTGCCTGAAGTGGTGGGGGATGCTGGTATACTAGTTGACCCCTATAATACTGAGGAATTAGCCGATGGTATGGCAGCCATTGTCAATGACTCCCAATTACGGGAACGGCTTCATCAATTAGGCTTAACTCAGTCTAAGCAATTCACCTGGGAAAGAACAGGAAGGCAGACCAAAGAGGTGCTTACTCAATTTTTATAATTCCTTGGGATATCCATCTAAACTGCGGGGTACTCCCAGCAGACTGCTCTTAGCGGTTGGTGGTGAGAGGGATAGCAGGTGAGGGAGGAGTCTCCCCCCCTAAGTAACCCCCCCTGAGTAAATTGACAATCGTAGACCTCAACACCGAAGGGGCGGGGGACGAGGGAACCATTAGTCTGCAATTTCACGTTGATTTTTAACCTATTGTTTGACCTGATCCATAGTAACGCCGCCACAACTGGCAACGCAATAGGCTCCAGTCCAGAACACTGGCTTACTATGAATTTAGTTGGCGTTGCAGGATAAAGTATGAATCATGATGTAAAAAAAACACATGAAAATCCAAGTATTGGTGTTTTGCTTTGCCGTGATAAAGACGAAGAAGAAGTTGAGTATGCGCTATGATTCATACTTTATCCTGTAACGCCCAATTATTGGTGCGGTCGTTGGAGCAGCGATAACAGCAGCAGCGTCCATATTCATCTGGCAAAAGACAAGTCGAGTTAGACGAATTGATTGCGTCACTAATGATACATCTTCATTGTTGACATTTGCAGATACAATTCGCAGGAAATTAGAAGTGAAATGTGCAGGAGAGCAGGCAACATCTGTTTTTCTATTCAATCTTGAGATTTTCAATTCTGGAAACCAAGCGGTTGGAAATCACCCAGTTCTGATGCGGCTAGATAATAACGCCAAGATTGTTGGTTACAGCCTCAAGACTGAGCCTGAAGTCGGCTTTGGAAAATTAGTGAGTTGCAGCGTCAGAATGGCGAACTTGATTTGAGTATTGAGCTATTGAATCCAGGGGATCGTGTTTACCTTGAGTTGATTTCTGTGAATAATACATCTGGTCTGATCGAGGTATATATGAAATATGCGAACGTTGTCTGTCGCTCGTATACCCGTAAAGCCCCAGAAAGCGCAATTCTAGGAGTTCTTAATAAATCAGTTGATCCCATTGTGTCATTAGCTATGCTGCGCTCAATCCCATTGTTTGGAGGATTTGTGGAGCCTTTTATGACCGTTGTTTTGGCAGAGCGATTTGAAAGGGCATTATGCCAAAGCAATTAGCTTAAAGCTTCAGAGCCAACTAACAAAGATATGCCCAGAGGTGGGTTAGTCATCTATCGGGTTAAAATGTAAAGAGAATAATCACGCACACTTCAATCCAATATCCATCCTATGTAAATTACCCTCAACCTTGATGAATCGCTTCTCAACGAAGCCTTTCAACTGACTAACCTCACCACCCAAGAGGAACTGATGAATCTTGCTCTACAAGAATTCGTGCGATCGCGCCGCAAGAAAAACCTCCTCGACCTCGCAGGTCAGATTCAATTTACCGAAGACTTGGACCATAAAGACCTGCGCAAGACTCGTCATGGTGCTGATTGATACTTCGGTTTGGATCAGCGTCTTCCGCGATCGCACAGGTCAAGTTCGCCAAAAACTGGAAACTCTGATCGATGACCGTGAAGTTTTACTGACTTGCTTCAAGGGAGTCTAAACGAAAAAGAGTGGACGCTTCTCTTGACCTATCTTGAGACTCAAGATTACGTCGAACCCGCAGGTGATTCGTGGCAAGAGGCTGCGCGGATTTACTAGGATTTGCGCCGTCGAGGGCTGACAGTTTGCAGTCCGATTGATTACTGCATTGCTCAAGCTGCATTGGAGCATGATTTGCTTTTGATTCACAACGATCGCGATTTTGAAACTATTGCACAAGTGCGATCGCTTCAACATTTTCGTTTTCAGCCGTGAATTCTTTCAGCGCATTGACAGGAGATCGGTAATTGCAGGGGATTGCGATCGCATTTTGAAGATCTCGGTGAGGATAGCCAGCTAACAACACAGTGGAGCGGACGGTATAGAGACTTCGCAGGTTCAGGTCAAACAATAGGTTGAAAATCAACGTGAAATCCCAGACGAATGGTTCCCTCGTCGCCTACCCCTTCGGTGTTGAGGTCTACGATTGTCAATTTACTCAGGGGGGTTACTCAGGGGGGGTTACTCAGGGGGGACTCCTCCCTCACCACCAACCGAGCAGTCTAGGGGAGTACCCCGTAGTTTAGATGGCTTTATGCTACTATGATGATAATGTCTGATTTACCCGTTATGACGGGGGTTTATCATTCACATATCAATGATTAGAAATTTGAAATTTCTCCACACTACATCCATCAGGTAAATCCAATGACTCCAGAACTAAAAAGTCGTATTGAATCATTAATCCAGACTAATAAGGTCTTTGTTTTCATGAAGGGCAGTAAATTTATGCCCCAATGTGGTTTTTCCAATAATGTGGTGCAAATTTTGGGTACCTTAGGCGTGCCGTTTGAAACATTTGACATCTTGTCAGATGATGAAATGCGTCAGGGAATCAAAGAATATTCCAATTGGCCAACAATTCCCCAAGTCTATATCAATGGTGAATTCGTTGGTGGTTCTGATATATTAATCCAACTGTATCAGAAAGGTGAACTGCAACAACTTGTCGAAGTCGCATTGGCTTCTTAATTATTTTGCTAGACGGGGTTGAATAGTTGCATCAATTCTAATTGACACCTCCATGAATGTTCATCGATTGCCAGTACTCCGAGACAATTATATCTTTGTACTCCACTGTCCTTTAATGGGGATTGCTGCAGTGGTAGATCCGGCGGAAGCTGAACCAGTCTTGGATTGTGTATCTTCTTTGGGGGCGCAGTTAGTAGCGATTTTTAATACCCATCATCATTGGGATCATATAGGTGGCAACCTTCGTTTATGGCAAGCATTCCCTAACTTGATGATTTACGGTAGCAAGCAGGACGAGGGGAGAATCCCTGGGCAGTCTGTATTTCTTGCCGATGGAGATAGCATCGATTTTGGGGAACGAGTTGCTCTGACGATTTCCGTTCCTGGGCATACCGATGGTCATATTGCTTATTATTTTCCACCGGTTCAACCTGTCCAAGGAGGAGAGTTATTTTGTGGGGATACTCTCTTTGCTGGGGGATGTGGTCGATTATTTGAGGGAACCCCTGAAGAAATGGTTGATTCGTTGGATAAATTACGCCGTCTGCCCGATGAAACCAGGGTGTGGTGTGCCCATGAATACACCCTAAATAATCTACGGTTTGCGGTTACGGTGGATCCCCACAATAGTGAACTGTATGGTCGCCTGAGGGTTGTGGAATCGGCACGAGCCCGATCCCAACCTACAATCCCTTCCCATCTGGGAGTAGAAAAACGAACGAATCCATTTTTACGGTGGGATAGTCCAGATTTAAGCTGCCAATTTGGTGGTCATGATCCTATCCGTACTTTTGCCAAACTACGAGGGATGAAGGATCAGTTTTGAACTGACAAGAAAGTTTTAAGGGACTGGGGTGACGGAAATACTTAAAGTTACCTCCCAAGGGGGTATAACCAACAACAATATTGGGTACTTACCTAGGTAAACTTCTCAAATTACTGGCAATAGAACTGAATTGTTATTTGAACCCTAGGGAGGTCTACCTTTTTTATCCGTCATTCCCATCCTGCACACCTGAACATTACCCAGACCCTAATTGTTGAGACTATTGTAATAGCCACTTACCAGCCCCTATCTCCGTTAAGGGATTCAACAGCACGTCAGGGAGGGTTCAAGGTTTGAAATAAGAATTAGGGTTTCCTAGTACAGTTCTTCTTCTTGGTGGGTAACAATGGTGACATCAGAAGTGGGGTAAGCAACACAAGTCAGCACAAACCCTGCTTCGATTTGATCATCATCTAAGAACGATTGATCGGATTGGTCAACAGTCCCCTTCGTCACTTTACCAGCACAAGTTGAACAAGCCCCAGCTCTACAAGAATAGGGCAGATCTAACCCTGCCTCTTCAGCAGCATCTAAAATGTATTCATCTTCGGGTACATCAATTGTAGTATTAAGCCCCTCTGCTTCATTGATTAAGGTAACTTTATAAGTAGCCATGTGATTCTTCCTCGTGATAGTTGGAAACGGACAAACAGATGCTGTTGGTTATCCATGGGAATAGGCGATATATAAATCTACCCATCGGTTCCGTGGCTAGACAACAATAGCGAATGATTGGCATTCCTGACAATTTGTTATCCTCTTCACCGAGTGGAAGAGGTTTCCCAGTCTACCTGTCATTGATGAAATCCCCATGGATAGACGGATTATCACCATGGGTTCCAGTAGGAGCTGGAACTGGTTTACTCGCCCGTCACAGTCGGGGTGAGTTGCCGAAATGGTAGGTTTACCATTTTCCCTATCCCCAATAGTACTCAAAACCCATTGTTTTGGGGTAAGGCTCATCAAATAACAGATAGATAGAGAAAATGACAAAGAGCAGGAACTCCTTTTTAAAATATCCTATTTGATACTAAGGGAAAAAAACCAGTTTTTGGCAGTAAAACTAGGGTTGGGTTAAATTGGATTTGTAATCGGTTCTGGGGATTTCATTCTGATTACTTATAGGTGAGGGGATAGGTGGTTCGGCAAAGGGGATAAAAGGAAATCTCAAAAGAATCCAGTGGGTTGTATTTGACATTTTTCAATTAAAAAAGATTAGGATCGATTTATTCCCTCTTCATCTTAGGGCGGCAATGCTGGAATTTTTAGGGGTTTCTTTGTGGAAGATGAAATAGTGCAAGAACAACTGAAGGCAGCCTATTTATCTGGAAAACAGGCATTTGAACGGGGGCGTTACCGAGAATCCGTCAATTATCTGGAAACTGCGGCAAAGCTGATGATACCCAATTCAAAATTGGGTGGAGAAGTTCAGATTTGGTTGGCCACTGCCTATGAAGCGGTTGGACAACGCCCAGATTCTATTGCCCTTTATCGTAGCCTCAGTCGCCATCCCCATGGGGAGATACGGAAACAAAGCCGACGATTGTTGTACATTTTAGAAGCTCCCCGACTTTCTTCCCGCCCTGATTGGGTAGTTCAAATTCCTGATTTAGCCCAATTGGACGATTCTGAAAAACTAACGATTGGCAGGAATACAGGTCCTAAAACCCCTCATCAAACTCCTAAACCCCCTCAGTTTAGGCTGGAACCAGAACGGACTGGAGAGGAGAGTACTGGAGACAATTGGTTTGTGTTAATTGCATTCGGTATAGTTGTGGTGATTTTAGGAGGAATGGCGTGGTTCAACTAGGTAAACGCCCCTTCATTGGTCACCCCAATTTTAGGTCGTTGCCAATTCGGCAATGGAGTCATCATGGGTGGGACTTATTCATGATAGGGATCATGCTATGTGTGGTCTGTGGGGTTACATTCCTTTACATTGAGCAAGAACAGAATTTTAATTGGTGGATTGGATGGTGGGGTCGTACTTGGAGTTTAGCCAATTTAGCACGTTCTGATTTAGGTCAGTTTTGGCAAGATATTCGGTTGTCGTTAACTTGGGAACGGAATAGCCTTTATACGTTGCCCCTTTTACCTTGGATATGGTTTTTTGGTCAATCCAGAACGGTTTATACCATTGCTTTGGCGGTAACTTACTTGATTCCTTTTTGTTTAGGGATGGGAGCGATCGCCCAAATACTAGTGTGTAAACAACCCACCCCTGCCCATCAATTCTTATCCCCTACCTTAAATAACCACAGGTCTATATTCAAGCCAAACTCTCTAACCCCTCGTCGAATTTTTTGGGGAACTGCTTGGCTAACCCTCTTACTCCCAGTCAACTGGATGGCAACCTTTTTAGGCATTCCCGACACGGGTAGTGCGGCATTAATTCTTTGGGCATTATGGGTTTATCTTAAAGATCCCCAACTAAAGCAGTGGTTCCCCATAGTTTTGATTGGTCTTCTTTTAGCAGGGGCAATTATCATCCGACGACATTTTAGTTATGGGGCGATCGCATTGATTGGTGCCATAGCTGCCCATACCATCATGCCGTTCATTCCCACATTAATTCGTCGTCCCCAGTTAGTTATTCGACCCACATTGAAGAAACTAAGCCGGTTATGTTTGCTAGTAATGGTAATTTCAGCCACACTCCTCCTCGTTGTCCCAGAATTTACCATGCGTGCTCTTACAATTAATTACCGAGTTCTGTATGCATCTTGGAGCCTACCGTTGGATGACACCTTACACCGGTATTTGATATATTTCGGGGGTGTCCCATGGCTTTTAGCCATATTGGGTTGGTTCACTATCCGTCAACGTTCTTCGGCAACCTCCCCCCCCTATGGCATCACCCTAACCTTTAGCGCCATTGGGCTTGGGATTTGGCTTTTTGCACTGCGTTATGGCAATGTATTCTATGCTTTACACATCAGCCATTTCGTTGTGCTGGGGATGGTTTTTACAGGCATATGGATAGGTCGTCAATCCAATATCAAACGAAACCTACTTTCATTTGGTATAGGTCTTTATTTAATCACCAATGCCTATTTAGGATTTACCGGCGGCAGTAGCAACCATCCACTCCTCCGCTGGTTCCTCCCCCCTTTTTTCTCCCAAAGTATGCCCCCCCTAGTGCAAACTGATCAAGAGGAATTGATCCGACTAGTTCGTTACCTACAGAACCTGCCTTCCACAACCTTAACAGGGCATCCTGCCCTATACGTCAATGGATTTCAACGGTTACAACTAAGTCCATCTCTTCTCCGCAGCATTGAATATTATTTTAATCCTTATTTTCCTTCCAAATTAAATTTACTCCAAGCTTCCCAAGTCAATTCCGATGGCATCGACTCAATTCCTGCCCTATTAAACGCAGAATACATGGTCATTGCCGACCCTCTGTGGCAGTATCCAGGGGATCCCAGCCAGGTTCCGGCTGTGGGTGAATGGGTTTTACCCCAAGAAACCCAATTACTCAACCGGGTATTACAAGCGTTCAACGAAAATTGGTCCTATGCCCAAAGTTTTGAGCTGTTACCTGAAGAATTTCACTTAGCCCGTCAGACTGTAGTACGCATCTATAAGCGAAAAAAGATTAGTTCCTTGGCTGCGGTTCAACCATTAATCGGGTTTTAATCAGAACTTAATGAGAAGTAACGGAATCAGACGGCATTGCATAATAAAGTATGAGTTGAAGGAAGAGAGATGAAATGTCCACAGTGTGGATCAGAACACATACGCAAAAATGGTATTAAGAAAGGAAAACAAAATCACATTTGCGCTGAATGTGGACGACAGTTTATAAATC
>CAIUCS010000111.1 GCA_903897715.1 uncultured Synechococcales cyanobacterium | reverse complement strand
GTAATTGCTTGTTCTACCTGTTGCTCTCCTAAATCAGGTCGCAAAATATACATTGTTTCGTAGACAAAATCTTTCATAATAGTCCTATCCTTATGGTCAAGTTGGCTCCTCTGGGGTTAACCTCAAAGGAGCAAGGCTTTATAATCATAGATCAGTTCCCGACAATTTAGAATAGATTGCTTAGAATAGATTGCTTTTAAATCCTAAATTTACATGGCACACCGTTACGTTAGAGTTCAGACCATTCATGGGCATATCCACTATGGGATACTTAACCCCAACCAATCCGTACAGGTGATAGATGCACCGCCATGGCTTGAGGGACAGTTAACGGATCAAGTTCTTACTCCTGAGGATTTTACGTTGTTACCCCCATGCTCTCCTTCTAAAATCATTGCTGTGGGCAAAAATTATGGGGCTCATGCCGCTGAAATGGGTACGCTGATCCCTGAAGTTCCCTTGTTATTTCTAAAGCCCCCCACTGCTCTTCTGGCTCCAGGGGGTGCCATCCTATACCCTGCCCAGTCCCAACAAGTGGACTACGAGGGAGAGTTGGCTTTGATCATTGGAGAGCTTTGTACTAATTGTTCCCTGGAAACAGCCCAAGGTAAAATATGGGGGTATACCATTGCTAATGATGTCACTGCCCGTGACCTGCAACGACGGGATGGTCAATGGACTAGGGCGAAAAGTTTTGATACTTTTTGTCCTTTAGGACCTTGGATTGTACGGGAAATTAACCCATCGGCTCGTATACAAACGTTTTTGAATGAAGACCGTATCCCGGTGCAATCCGATACAATCGACCAGATGGTTTTCAGTCCCGAGGTTTTAGTTTCCTTTATCAGCCAAGTGATGACGCTAAAGCCTGGAGATGTTATCTTAACGGGAACTCCAGAAGGGGTGGGTTCATTGCAAATTGGCGATCGCGTCCAAGTTGAAATAGAAGGAATTGGCAGGCTAGAAAACACCATCAGGGGATCATTACCAGTCCCAAAATGGTCAGGCACAACCAAGCTATAAATTTGTGGAAATGGCTTGAACTGGACAGGTAGGAATACATTGTTCACAAACAATACAGCGAATCCGCATGAATTTTAGTTGAAAAGTTTTGGGATCAAGGGATAGGGCTTCAGTTGGGCAAATTCCCGTACACAAGCCACAATGGACACAACTGTCTTCATGGATGGAAATTTCTCCGTTTGCCGATGAAACGCCGATATCCTGTGAACGCATCCAATCCATGGCAGCTTCAATTTGGTCTATGTCTCCTAATAATTCAACCACTAGTTTGCCAATTTGATTGGGGGCTACCTGGGCACGAATAATATTGGCAGCTACATTAAAATCCTTGGCTAATCGATAGGTGACAGGCATGTGTACCGATCGCCGGGGGAAGGTAAGTGTCAGGCGTTTTTTCATGGATTTTTGAACAATTTAGTATGGGGGTTAATTGGGTGTGGGGAGTACTGTTCCCCCAGTTGATTGCTTAATCTCACCCATTGGTCTACACTGATGTCCTCTGCCCGACATTGGGGATTAATGTGTAGATCATCTAATACCTCCATCAAATGGTTACGGTCTAGCAGTTGTTCTAAGTTGTTGCGTAACATTTTACGTTTACTAGAAAATCCTAATTTGATTAATCGTTCTATGAAAATAGGATGGTTCGCTGGGTTGGGAAAGGGACGGGGTGCTAACCGCACAATGGCAGAATCAACTTTGGGACGAGGTTGAAAGGCTTTGGCTGGGACATGGGCAATGAGTTGGCAATGGGCAAGATATTGAACCCGTACTGTCAATGCTCCAAAGGTACGGGAGCCAGGCTGGGCGCACAGCCGTTGGGCGACTTCTTGTTGAATTAATAAAACGATGCCTTCAAATGGATGGGGGTTAGGACGGGAAATGGTACCCAGTAGGTTTTCTAAAATTGGTCCAGTTATATTGTAGGGAATGTTAGCCACAACTTTGTTGGGTCGCTGAAACAATGGAAAGTCTATAAAGACTTGATCTAAATTTAAGGTGAGAAAATCAGCTTCTAAAAGTAAAAAATTAGGGACTGTACTCCATCGCCGTTGCAATTGAAGACAACAATCATGATCAATTTCTACCGCAATAACTTGGTTGGCGAGGGAAAGCAGTCGGGTTGTTAGGATGCCAGTGCCCGGACCTATTTCTAGGACGCGATCGCCCCCCGGGTCTCCGTTTTTCAATTGGGCACTGGTTACAATCTGGTCTAAAACAATTTGGTCGCGAAGCCAGTGCTGTCCAAACTTTTTGCGGGCTTTTGGCAATGATGGTATATTCATTGACTAATTTTCGATTCCCCATAAACACTTCACACTAAAGGTAGTTTGAGTTGCGCTATGGATTTTGAGTAGGTGAACTCATGGTAGGGTATAACCCTGATAAGGATTTTACCTCTTGGTAACATTCTGGAGGACTGGTTTGGTTTTTTAATCGTTTGGACTCCTCAATGGAGTGGGGGTGGATACTCCCGTTAATCCTATTCAGTTCAATGGAGATAGCCTACCTATTTCCATTGAACTGGCAGTGTTCCCTTACCTAAAGCCCACAGAAGCTTGCCATACAAATGCCAGCAGTAGGAAAAAAACTGGAATTACAGGCAATACGTCCACTAGGGGATCAAACACTGAGTAAGCCTCTGGCAGCTTCGCCAATAATAAGTATGCGTCCATTGATTAATTACCTATATTTTAAGTTTTACAATACTGTAATACAACATATTATCGTACTAAGGGTTATCCGAACTTGGTAACAGTTACTTTTTACTAAACTCAGATCATGAAATAATACGGAAGTTAATTGTACAACTATTAAATCACTGGTTAAAGTGAAGGGTCTATCCTTCCAGAAGATATGAAAAGTACCCAATAAAAGTGAACTATCAATTTCATTTGACTATTCAGTATCATCATGAGCAAAACGGTTGTACAAGAAGTCAAGGGCATGATTACGCAATTCATAATATTGGGGATCTTCCATGATGCGATCCCGGTCTCGAGGACGGGAGAAGGGTATGGTCATGATTTCTCCGATTTTTGCACGAGGACCATTAGTCATCATGACCAACCGATCTGCCAGAAAGAGAGCTTCATCAATATCATGGGTAATCATCAATACAGTACAGCGATAATTGTTCCAGATTTGTAATAACTCTTCCTGCAATTCTTCTTTAGTAATTGCGTCTAAAGCCCCAAAGGGTTCATCCAAAATTAAAACTTCTGGTCGAATGGCTAATGCCCTTGCAATGGAAACCCGTTGCTTCATTCCCCCAGAAATTTGTGTGGGTTTTTTATCCACCGCATCACTTAAGCCTACCATTGCTAGATGGTCTCTCGTAATTGAACGCTTTTCCGCTTCAGATTTATTGGGATAAACAGAATCGACTGCCAAGTAAACATTATCAAACGTACTTAACCATGGCAATAGGGCATAGTTTTGAAATACCACCATACGGTCAGGTCCTGGCTCTGTGACAGATTTACCATTGACTTGCACAAAACCATCAGTGGGATGAGCAAATCCAGACACCATGTTTAAAAGAGTTGATTTACCACAACCAGAGTGACCGATAACACAAATAAATTCAGCCTCATGAACTGTTAGATTGATACCTTCTAACACGGTATAGGGTCCGCGAGGGGTTGAATACACCTTCGATACATTATCGATTACCACAAAGGGTTCGGGCGAAGAGGAAGATTTTAACATACGTTTAAACTGCTGGTTAGTTTTTTGTAAAAGGTCAGAGAACGTGGATCAAGAGATACCGTCCTAATAGAAGCCGATGGGATTGTTTATCTTTAAGCAGCACTCAACCGTTGACCATCAAGATGTACTTCTGCAACGGTAAAATTACGGTGAATTTTTGCATTCATAAGGTAAGACATCGGGTCATCAGCATTAAATTTACTCCCATCAAATAAAGCAATGGGTTGACGCTGATAGTTAACTTCAATTCCTAATTCCCGTGCAGCAGTGCCAAAAACCCCAACTCGACAAACGCGCTCTAAAATTTCTACCCAATTTCGAGGGAAGGGAATTTCTCCCCAGCGTGCCATCTGGGTCATCATCCAGAGGTGTTCAGTACGACTTGGACGATTCACATTTTCTCCAAAAAATAAGTGGTGGGCATATTCCACAGAATTATTGAGGTTACAGGAATACTGATTGGGGTCTCCCAGTTGAATATATTCAATAGAAGTACTTAGGTAACTACGACCAGACAGAATTTCTCGAATTTCCTGTTCATTTTTAGGATCAGCGCAATACTGACATGCTTCTAACAATGCTTTGACTAACGCAATATGAGTATTTGGGTACTGGAGAGCCCAGTCTTCCCGAACCCCAAGCACTTTGCCAGGGTGCCCTTGCCATATTTCTAGATCCGTTGCAATTGTAAATCCAACCCCTTCAACGGCAGCCCGTAAATTCCAAGGCTCTCCTACGCAATAACCATCAATAGTTCCTGCTTTCAGATCAGCGACCATTTGGGCAGGGGGTATGGTTTTAAGATTAAGGTCATTATCAGGATCAATGTCATTGGCTGCTAACCAGTATCGCAAGAGTAAATTATGCATGGATGAGGGGTGTACCATGCCTAAAGTATGGGATTTGCCCACAGAATCCAAGAGTAATTGCCGAAAATCTGATGCGGTATAAACTCCTTTTTCATAGAGTGTCTTACTGAGAGTAACACCATTACCATTGCGAGTCATGGTAAGAGCACTGACCACGGGCAGGGGAGATTCTTGATATCCGCCTGTGGTTAACCACGTAGGCATTCCCGCAGGCATCTGGGCTGCATCTAAATAGTTACCCACAATACCATCCACAACCCCACGCCAACTAGTTTCCCGTACTAAATTCACTTCATCTAAACCGTGTTTGACAAAAAAGCCCTTTTCCTTGGCGATAACCACAGGGGCACAAGCAGTGAGAGGGACATAACCCAGTTCTAGGTTAACCTTTTCTAGACCATGACGGGCAAGGTTGGAAACCTTCCGGGCACGTAATTTTTTCACCCATTTTTGTTGATTAAGGAAGTAAATAATTTCACTTCGTAAACTGTAGTAACTAGGGTGGGTAACTACTTCCATTCGTCTACGAGGACGAGGAATATCCACTTCTAAAGTACCCCAAATTTTAGAGCCTGGTCCATTCGTTAACATAACAATCCGATCGGAGAGAAGAACTGCTTCATCTACATCATGGGTCACCATGACAGATGTAACATGGTACTCATCACAAATTCGCATGAGTTGCTCTTGTAAATTGCCTCGAGTTAAGGCATCTAATGCTCCAAAGGGCTCGTCTAATAGCAAAAGTTTAGGACGAATAGCCAAAGCACGAGCAATAGCTACCCGTTGTTTCATGCCACCGGATAACTCTTTAGGTAACTTATCAATAGCATGACGCAAACCCACAAGATTGATATATTCTTCAACTAAAGCTTCCCGCTCTGAAGAATTTGTACCTTTCATTACCTCGTCCACAGCCAGAGAAATATTTTGGTGAACGGTCAGCCACGGTAATAAAGAGTAATTTTGGAAAATGACCATTTTGTCTGGTCCTGGATCTTTTACTTTTTGTCCTTCCAAAGTGATAATTCCCTCGGTGGGTAAATCTAGACCAGCAATCATATTTAGAAGGGTTGATTTCCCGCAGCCAGAGTGACCAATTAAGGATACAAATTCTCCTTTTTTGATTTCTAAATTAATTCCTTTTAAGGCAATATAGTCATCCCCACCAGGGATGGAAAATATTTTATCGATATTATTGATAGTGACAAAAAGACTCATAATACTTTAGTGAATAAGGGATAGAGAATTTAGTGATTTAGAGTACTTTCAATGCTGACTGGCATAGGAAGCTGGTACTTCTGGATGGTGTAGCACATAACAAAAATTGCAAATAAGTTAGAATCGGGCACCTCGAAAAATACAGACCTTATCGGGAATGGGTATGCAACTCAAATAGTTTAGGCTTCCCAGACTCCCCAAAAAATTAATCGAGGTACTCTATCCTTTGGGTAATTACTCCCTAACAATCAGAGTTTGGATAAATGCCATCAACTTATCCAGTATTAAACCGATAGCTCCAATGTAAACAAGAGCCAAAATAATATCGCTAATGTAGTTATTTTGGTAAGAATCCCAAATGAAGAAGCCAATTCCTACAATCCCGGACATAATAATTTCAGCAGCAATAATGGCTAACCAAGCTAAACCAATGGCAATACGCAAACCAGTAAAAATGTAAGGTAAGGCAGAGGGAATTAAAATCTTGATGAAAAATTTACGAGGAGCTAATTGGAGTACTCGTTTAACATTAATGTAGTCTTGGGGAATTTGTTGAACACCAACGGCAGTGTTAATAAGGATGGGCCAAACTGCTGTTACAAAAATAACAAAAAGAGCGGCAGGTTGATTTTGTTGGAGAGCTGCTAATGCTAAAGGAACCCATGCTAAGGGTGGAACAGTCCGTAAAAATTGAAAAAGAGGGTCTAGGGCTTTATTCCAAAATGAATTTAAGCCAATAATAATACCCACATTAATTCCCACGATTGCCGCAAAGGTATAACCGATTAAAACTCGCTGTAAACTTGCAAATGCTTGCCAAAAAAGACCTACATCAGTACCTCCGCGATCGAAAAATGGATAAAGTAAGTAATTGCGGGTACGTTCATCAGTCCATAAAGAAGTTGGAGGCGGAAGTTTAATTAAACCAATAATGGAGAAAATCTGCCATAGGATTAAAAAACTGAAAATTCCAATGATAGGAGGTAGGAAATTTTCAATAAATTTATCCAGGCTTTTACTCCGATTACGACGATTACTACTGGAAAGAGGTATCATAATTTACAAAAATCCTTAGGTATTTGTATCTGACTAGAGGGTGTTGAATTCATTTCAACACCCTCACTGGAAACTTTAATCTCCTTAGTAAAGAGACACTTCCCCATTACCGGGGAAAGGGAAAAAATGATAAAAGTGAAGGATCCCTAAAATTTATCGTTAAATTGCCTTAATGGCTAAACTATCAAGATAAGCCTTTGGATTCTCCGGATCAAATATTTTGCCATCAAATAATTTCTCAACTCCACGAGAATCATTGGTGGGAATATCTACTTGAGGAATACCTGCTTCTTTAGCAGCTTCTCTCCACAGATCAGAGCGATTTACTTTATTGATAAGGGCTTTAGCATTACCTTCGATAGTTGAAGGAGGAAGGAAACCCCACCGTACACTTTCGGTTAAAAACCATAAATCAAGACTCTTATAGGGGAATGAAACACTTCCCCTGGGAGATTTCCAATATAGTGCTGCCTTTTGGAAATCTTCAATTTCCGGTTGACCATCCCCCATGATATAAGTACCTAATAACATAGGTTCAAGAATTTTCGCTGGAACCTTGTAATAGCTGTCACGAGAAAGAATTTTTGCCATTTCTGGTCGGTTTTCCTTCTGATCGCACCATTGTTGAGCCTCCATGATGCCTTTGATCAGTGCCTTAGTAGCATTAGGATTTGCATCAACATAATCCGCTCGCATCGCAAAATACTCTTCCGGGTGGAAGGGCCAAATTTGTGAAGTTAACGCCGCCATAAATCCAATTCCATCCCCCACAATACGGGCAGGCCATGGATCCCCGGTACTGAACCCTTCCATACTACCGGTTTTCATGTTGGCAACTGTTTGAGCGGCGGGAACGGTGATTAGGTTGATATCAGTATCGGGATTGATACCGCCAGCTGCCAACCAATAACGGATCCAAAAATCTTGATTCGCTTTTGGAAATGTGTAAGCAGCTTTAAAGGGTTTGCCAGACTGCTTTAGACTTAGAATATAATCTTTTGCCTTACTCATATCTAAGCTAATCCCTTTGCCCGCTTGGCTCTTGGCAATGGCAATACCATTGCCCTGGGTATTGAGCATAGCCAATACATACATGGGTACTTTTGTGCTATTTTTGGTTATTAACCCTTCGTTAATAAGGTATGGCATGGGCATTTGCCATTGACCTCCATCAATGCCACCACCACCGGAACCAATTTCCACATTGTCTCGTGCGGCTCCCCAGTTTGCCTGCTTAGAGACTTCTACTTCAGTCATCCCATATTTAGCAAAAAATCCTTTTTCTTGAGCAATAATAATGGGTGCTGCTTCAAAAATGGGAATAAAGCCTAATTTTGCCTTGGTAGTCTCCGGTGCAGGTCCAGAAACCGAGGTAGATGTAGGTACAGAAGTGTTACCAGTATTGGTGGGGTCAGGTGGGTTTCCTGCACAACTTTTCAGCAAAATAGACGTAGCTGCAGTGACCGCAGCAGTCTGCAAAAAATAACGACGGGATAAAATTTCCATGGGAGTATTCCAGTTTAATAGTCAAAAAATACTTTTGGATCTGATAAAGATGCCGATAAAAACGAATCAAATTTAGATTTGTCTGTTTCTTAATCTATTTATCAGAATTACTAATTAGCACTTACAAACCATTTGAAAAAAGAATATCTACCGTAATATAATATAAAGCGATTCGACTAATTTCTTCATTGAGAGTCTGAAATAATCGAAAGCTGATTTAAATTGGCATTTATTCTTAATTAAATTTCTATTCTTGGAATTCCAATTTTATTTTTTAACCTCTAATATAGAATGAAATAAATAAACGAATAGAAATTACTAATAAACTAAAAAAGTTCTAAGAAGAAAATCATTAATTTATTAATTAAGTATTACCCTATACGATTTCAAAACCATAGGCAATACTTTGTTAGTCTTTGGATGAATGAAAAATTAAATGGTATGTATCAATAAAACTTTCATTAAAGAATCTTTCACGACCGTGTTCCATCCAATGATACGGTGCTGAATTGAACATCATGATCCCCATCATTGAAGTGAAAGTAACCATGAAAGAGAAACATCATCGATTTATTCCTCGTTATAGTCTCCAATTAATTTTGTGAGTAAGAGCAGTCTTCTGCCTGATGGAGTAACTTTTCATCCATTTCCATTACAACTAGTTATGAACTAGACCCATTGCTTCCCTCCCTTGGGGAAGCAAACTATTCCATATATTCTGTCAGTTGAATCGTAAAATCATGAACATTGGCTTTCCCTATACCTAAAGATTGATTCTATCTATATGACCCCTCATGAATCTATAATTTTCTTCTGTAGTTTCTTGATGGTGATAGTTTTTCTATCCTTGGACAGGAGAAATTCTAGCCGTCCACAGGAAGGTTTTAGCCTGGATACATACCCATTACCAATAGACTTATCAGCTTGATGGTTGGCAATACTTTCTACAGGTTTTTCTGGAGGAACCTCCTCAACCGATGGTTCCTCCCATGGGTAATAATCCTAGCTGCCCTTGAATGTTAAAACTTTTGGTTTAACCCATATCTTGTTTTTGAGTTTGGAATTGTTGCTATATAATGAGATATTAGAATTCCTTAAAGCTACACCGATAGTGGTTAGATTAATATCTATGTCTAATTCTCGACGGGTTTCCCGAGTTGCTGCTCAAATAAAACGGGAGATCAGCCAAATCATTCTTCACGAAATTAAAGACGAGCGAGTTTTATCTGGAATGGTAACTGTCACTGATGTAGATATTTCAGGTGACCTCCAGCACGCCAAGGTATTTGTGAGTATTTATGGTGCTAAGGATGTCAAAGCTAGTTCTATGGCAGGAATTAAGTCAGTTACTCCTGAAATTCGTAATCATTTGGCTCATCGTATGCGCCTCCGTCGTACTCCTGAATTGGTCTTTATGGAAGACAATTCCTTAGAAAAGACCACCCATGTTTTGACTTTATTAAACCACCTCAATTTACAAAGACAAAATCAGTTAGATGATTGTTCATCAGTCCAGCCCTACTCCTTAGACTGAATCATGTTTTCACAACTCCTATTCTCCTGATTGACTGACAAAACTTCTCAGCCAAAACCCCGAAAGCCCTCACCCTAGCCCTCTCCCGATGGGAGAGGGCTAGGGTGAGGGCGTACAACTTTTGTCAGTCAACCAGCCTATTCTCTTTGACCGTAGGTGTGTCAACCTTAGCAGGTCTATTACTTAATAAGACAGAGGTAGTAAAGCCACATCTCAGAATTGGACAATAGCTCTCTTTCACTGGTAATCTCCTGACCACTTTTCCAAGAATAGATTTTAATATTATTAAAATTCGATTCTAATTGTTGAATTTGTTGCTGGGGGCGGACATAATAGGTGTGCAGGCTGAAGTTATGGGTTTCGTCCCGAATCATGGCATAATCAGAAGCATTAAGTTTTTCCAGCGTAATTGAGCGATTACAGCAGCGTAAAATTGCCCACATGACTAAATTCGTATAGGTGGCTAGAGGATTGAAAT
>CAIUCS010000110.1 GCA_903897715.1 uncultured Synechococcales cyanobacterium | reverse complement strand
TACCGACGTAACCAACTGCATGATGTTGGCTGCTCTTCCTGGTAAAGTGGGGGATGGTGGTGCAATTACGATTAGTAACAAGTCAGTGCCAACCAATGATAAAACTGACCAATCAGTACGTACCTTTGTTGGGCAAGCAGCTACTCCGAGAACATTACGTCGGTTCCTCGTAGGTCCAAGGGATGCTGAAATCACTGGCATCACTGAATCTCCAGATGGAAAGGCGATTTTTGTCAATATCCAACATCCTGGTGAAAATAGCAAATCGGCTACTGACCCTGCTCAGTTTACCAGTCACTGGCCAGATGGAGGGAATGCCCGTCCCCGTTCAGCTACTATCATCATCACTAAGAATGATGGTGGCGTGATCGGTAGCTAGGTTTCCAAGGGGTTACGTCTCCATTCATGGATTGACGGTATGCCGTTTCACCCCTACCCCTCTCTCTTAGGTAATCTTGCAGAGGTTTGCTCAACACATTCACGGTCTTAAGCAAACCTCTGCCTGTCCATTGGCGATTGATCCGATATACCAGTCCTCTATCAGTTGTAGAATTGTAGGGGTAATAGGTTTAGTAATCCTGAGCTTACCCCTAAATGCGCAGGGGCTTGCCACTGCGTAAAAGCGTTTGTCCCTAGGGGCAAACGCTTTGTGACAGTAGAAGATCTGGTTGACTGACAAAAGTTGTACGCCCTCACCCTAGCCCTCTCCCATCGGGAGAGGGCTAGGGTGAGGGCTTTTGGGCTTTTGGCTGAGAAGTTTTATCAGTCAATCAGGTAGAAGATAGAGAAGGAGCTGTTTTTAGTTTTTAAAGCCGAACGAAAGACAACTGTAGACCTGCTCGTCAGGGTATATCAAGCTCGTAATTTGGAAATCGTCAGCAGTAATTATAGTCTGCCAATTGCCCCATGTGTCGTCTCACTTGCCCGACTATGGAACCCAATGGGTAGGCATTTATTGTCTGGCTACTGCGTCTGCAAAATGTTTATCAACTCGGAGGACAAATTATCAGCAAGACCTACATGACCAGAGTTGAGGGTGAAATACGAGACTGCGACCTTATCGTGGTCGATTGCATCGTAAAACAGGATAGTATTCACAATCCGAACAAATGTTGAGATATTCAATTCGTTTGTTAATTCACTATCGTAAGTACAAATCCTTCATCATCTTGATTCATCTTTTATTTGTGCAATGGCTTTTTTCAGGGTTAGCCAGTTATGCGAAATACAATTAAGGTAATATCATCCTGGTCATGATGATTACAACCCGTAAATTGTTGAACTTTTGCAAATAGATCATCTAATATTTCTTGGGAACTGGCGAGGGACCCACAAGACCGTTGAAACTCCCTCATTAAATTCCCCTCTTCAAACCGAGACCCACTGGGACTGATGGCATCGGTTATGCCATCCGTATAATACATAACTGTGTCGCCAACCTCCAGTTGGACATGGGCACTAGTGTAGTGGGTATTTGCATCTAACCCAATTAACATCCCCTGAGTGTCTAAACGATCCACCCCTTGAGTTTTTGCTCGCCATAATAATGGAGGATGGTGAGCGGCATTACTATAAAACAAAGTATGGGTCTGGGGATTATAGTTGGAATAAAACAATGTGACAAACCGATTGGAATTGTTGAGATCACCATACATTACATGGTTAAGGTGTTGAAGGATTCGTTCAGGGGTGTGCCCATTTAATACTTCTGCCCGTAGCATACCCCGTAGCATTGTCATAATCAACCCGGCGGGAACTCCCTTCCCCATCACATCCCCGATGGTAATACTCCAACAACGGTGTTCTAAGGGAATGGGTTGTTCCCTATCCTGACCATTCCATTGATCATAATTGGCTGGAATAAAATCATAATAGTCTCCCCCGACTCGATTAGCGGTTTGACAACGAGCTGCCAAGTCCAATCCTTTTATATGAGGACAATGGCGTGGCAATAATTTTCGTTGAATTTCAGCCCCAATTTCCAATTCCCGATCTAACCGCTCTCGTCGTTGCAGTTCTCGATGTAGTTCTTGGTTGGCGATCGCCACTGCGGTTTGATCCGCCACCAACTGCATTAACTTTTTTTGGTTCTTAGTCCAAGAATCACTGTCAGTATGGCTGAAAATATATAGACGACCCCGCTCTTGGTTGCCGACAACTACTGCCACACCCAAGGTTTGCAGATCGTCTCCCCAGTAAGACATCATTTGTTGATCCAACTCCGTAGACCAATGATGGGAATGGGGCGTTGTGTCATTCTGTAGCTGAAACTGATGAACAACCCACTCCAGTCCTTTGCGTATGCTGGCAGAAAGGTGACCATCTTCGCAATATAATTGTTGAAGATGGAGTACCCCATTTGGTTTTAACAAGAACAGTACCCCGCCATTTGTATCAGTCACACGACTAGCGATCAATGGAATTAACTCCAGGAACTGGTTCAAATTATCTAGGGATCGTAAAGCATATCCGAGGGAAACCAATAGATCCTGAATTTTAATTTGCTCACGATACAGTTGAGAAACAAGTTCCTTTAAGCTTGTAATGGAAGCTGTTTCTGATCCGGAACGACTACTGGAACGATCAGGTAACCCAGCAAATTGACGGGATAAGATAGAGGTCATCAACTGAAAATTATTTTAAGAGTTTTGTTCAAACCAAAAAAGCTGTAAATGAACGTTAACATAATTCGATATGAAATTCAGTGGTGATTCATCGTTGTCAGTAAAATAAGAAAATTCCTCGTGGATGGTTATATAAATCAAGGGATTTCACTTGGATAACTTGAAACCCTGGTTGACTGACCAAAGTTGTACGCCCTCACCCCCAACCCCTCTCCCATGGGGCGAGGGGAGCCCATCCACCCCTCCGGTTCCCTCTTCCATCGGGAGAGGGCTAGGGTGAGGGCTTTCGGGGTTTTGGCTGAGAAGTTTTGTCAGTCAATGAGCTTGAAACCTTTCATGATAAGGCAAGCCCAACTAACTCGGGTATATAGAGAGTTGAGGTAGAATTAATCTTTTCAAAGGGGAATAAATTTAAATCAAAATACTCGATGCTGCAAACTGGGCATCTGCCGGCGGACTTGTTCCAGTCGAAGGGGATCAATGGGTGCAATGGCGATACCTGGTTTTTCTCCCGCATCAGCCAATACAATACCCCATGGATCAATAATCATTGCATGACCATGGGTTTGGCGGCGGGCATAGTGGTTTCCTGTTTGGGCAGGGGCAATTACATAGCAAGTATTTTCAATTGCTCTAGCTTGGAGCAGCACTTGCCAATGATCCTTGCCTGTAAAAGCTGTAAATGCAGCGGGTACAAATAAAACTTCTGCTCCGTTACAGGATAGATGGCGATAAAGCTCTGGAAACCTCACATCATAACAGACGGATAAAGCTAATTTTCCGAGATCAGGAGATGGAAATACCGAAGGTAAATTCCCCCCTGCAACAACCGTTCTGGATTCTTGATAGGTATTCCCATCTGGAACATTAACATCAAATAAATGCACCTTCTCATAGCGAGCTATTTCCTGTCCATCCGGTCCTATCATCAGAGCAACATTGGCAACCTTATCATTTTTCACTGGAACGGGAAAGCCTCCCCCAACAATGGTGATTTGAAACCGGAGAGCCATGGTTTTCAGAAATTTTTCACTTTCCTGGCTGATTTGGAGTGACAACCTAAGTTTATTGTCTTCTTCCCCCATGAACGAGAAGTTTTCGGGTAAAGCAACTAATTCAGCTCCCTGACGAACTGCTAATTCGATTAATTCTTCAGATTGGGACAAATTTCTATTTAAATCTGGCAAACTGGTTAATTGAATGGCAGCGGCAAGATAAGACTTCATGGGTTCGTTCAGTAAACGTCTAAAACGTGGGTGGGAGATGATCGTCTTGAAATCCCCAAT
>CAIUCS010000109.1 GCA_903897715.1 uncultured Synechococcales cyanobacterium | reverse complement strand
GCGGGCTTATGACTTTGTATCCCAAGAGATTCGGGCAGCGGAGGATCCAGAATTTGAGACATTTTATACCAAGAATATTTTGTTAAATGAAGGGATTCGGGCTTGGATGTCTACCCAAGACCAACCCCATGAAAACTTTATTTTCCCTGAAGAAGTACTTCCCCGTGGTAACGCTCTCTAATGGAGTATGTTTTTCACTGACTAAACATTACTAGGGCTCTGCTGAGATATTTACCATTAGGTTAAGCTCAGTCTCGCCTGATGACCAACCCTTCCCCCCCAACCCTATCTCTAGGGAAGAGGGGGAAATTTACTTTTTAAATCCCTCTCCCAAGGGAGAGGGATTTAAGGTAAGTGGAAGCAGGTTTACCGATTGAAGCCTTTGGCTTATCCAGAACTCTGGTTAGGTTAGATACTGTAGAATGGGCTATGCCTGAATCCACCCATTGACCACAGAGCCTTCTAGGCTTTAGCCAGAAAACAATGTCAACCGAAACCGGAGTGGATGGGAGTTCTTCCCCTGACCAGCTTTTCCCTGATTTTGTATTCCTGTACTGAATAGATAATTAAGATCGGATTTGATTTCCTAAAAGTGTCTTAACAATCAGAATCATGGTGCCTGCCTTACTGAGTTTCTTCAATTCATTGACTCTAAAATTTTTAGAGAGGCTATGACACCTATATTAAGGTTGATGATTCGGATTAATTAAAAGATTCAGTTGTTAGAATAGTAGCAAAATAGTTTACATTAATTCTTCCATAATCGAGCTAACTTATAATGAAGTAATTTAATGGCGTTAGCAACGTATGAGAGTATTTTTCCAGCTATTCTTGCCTAACTTTAATTGACTCCACCTTCCTTAAAAGGCACGTATATGTTAAGTCGCTTACCCCAGGAATCAAAACCAGTCCAGTCATCCTCTCAGTTGTCTAAAGTAAAGACTTCCATGATTCAACCCAAATCTGGAGACCAATCCTCAAGTCAATCCCAACTGACCATCTCTAACGATGACAACTCGGTACAGCCGATTTCCCATCAATCCCACTGGGCTGACTTGGCGGAAAATGCTTCCCTACTTTGTTCTGGAGCTGGGGTATTGGCATCTGTCGTCTTACAACAATCAATGTATGCTTCCGCTCCTCTTTCATTAGCCTTGGTAGTTGGGTTAATGAACCGTCGTAGAATCGTCCAAGAGATCCAAAGTCTAACTAATACTAGTATTCATCAATTGGATCAGAAGCTAATAAAAAACGTAAATTCCCTCCATCAGCGGGTATTAGCATTACCTACCCCGGAAACCTTAGATAATGTGCAAGATGCAATCGTTCAAAGTAACCGGGAAGCAATTTTAGCCATGCAGACCGAAATCTTACGCCGGTTGCAAGATAGCACTTCCCCCAGTGAACAGCAAGCACTGAGGGATCAACAGCAAGAAGTTCAGGGCTGGCTTCTTTCTACTGATCACTTAATTCAGGGTTTACCTTCCTTACGGGGTAATCAATTACAAGCCCAAGTGGATCAGGTTCAAACTGATATTCAGACCCTAGAAGAACGATTAAATCATCTCATTAATCAATCGAGTGAACCGACTATTGTCCCTGAGATCCAGGCTTTTCAACAACGAATTACTAGTTTGGAATCTGAGTTGTTCCCTAAACAACAACAATTAGAGCAAGCTCTGACTCTACTGGAACAAGCATTGTCCACTTCTTTAGATCAATCATCGGTTGAACGGAACAGTCAATCAACTGAAGAGCGGCTCAACCAGTTGACCAAACAGTGGGAAGTTTTAGCAAGTCAACCAGACATTCAGACGTTAAGTCAAAAAATAATTGCCATTGAGCAAGAACTAGCCCAGTCTCGGCAACACTATCAGGCTAATGTTCGGTCTCAAAAAACCAATGGTACTGGAAATCAAGCATTAGTCAGTAATGGTTCTGGGGTTAATCTTGGTCGGCGAAATCAAGAGGAAACCTTAAATTTAAACGATTCTGTTGGGATGGGAAATCAACCCTTCAGTAAGATACCATTGAATGGAAATGGGGTCAGACACCATCCTGGTAATGGTTCAAATGGCTCATCCTCAGAAGTTGCTACTCTTTCAAAAACTTCCCCCACTGCTACATTAGAGGTTCGTAAAGCCACCCAATCAACTCCCAACAACTTTTCTATTTCTGCTCCTCGCTCCAGATTAGTGGCTGACCATGCTACTCCAACCCCGTTATGGCAAGCACCAGAAATCATCCAACTGTTGGAGAATGCTGAAACTTTAATTGTGATAGTTCTCCCGTGGCAAGAATCATTATCGTTGCCTTCGGATATTTTTACTCAACTACAAAAGTTGCTAGACGGGAAGGGTAAAGTGGAAATTGGATGGACGTTACCCTGTCAACAAACTATATTGCCAACGTTTCAATCCATTAACCATCGCTGGCATACTGATGAAAACGTTAGTGGTTATGAAGTTGTAGAACAATTGGAAGCATTACGTCACCAATATCCTGATCAGTTTAGAATCCAGTTATTCAGTTTTCATGGGTGTTTTGTCGTAGCTGATTGCCGTAACCATACTGATCAACTCCATCGAGTTGTCCTCACTCCTGATGACTCAAATGATAATAATTCATTCCATCAGGTTCATTCCCAAAATTATCATCCCAAGGAAGTTGTCCACTCTTGGAATGAACCCATCACTGATCCTGCCATTGTTCAACAATTTCTTGACCGGGTTATGGATCCCCCTATGACACCCCCCACTCATATCAATTACTTTAGTCGAGCCATAACTCGTCAGGGATTGGGGGATTGCCAAGGAGCAATTGAAGATTATTCCCAAGTTTTACAAATCAATACACAGGATGAGATAGCTTTTAATAATCGTGGAGTCATTTATTACCAAGTTGGGGCATTGCATAAGGCAATGGCTGATTTTGATCACTCCCTTAAGTTAAAGCCCACTAGTGTTGTTTATTGTAATCGTGGTACTATCAGGACAGAGCTGGGAGATTATCGAGGCGCGTTAGTGGATTATCAAACGGCAATAGAACTAGATCCCCACTCTGCCTTGGCGTTTAATAATCGTGGTTTGACTTATTCTAAACTGGGGAATACACAACGGGCGATCGCTGACTACAACGAAGCCATCAGTCGCAACCCCAATTATGCCCTCGCTTATTTTAATCGGGGGGCAGCCCATCAAAAGCTAATGCAACGACAAGCAAGCATTGCCGACTATACCCAAACAATACGGATTAATCCTGGGTTTACATCAGCCTATAATAATCGAGGATTTTTACGTTACGAACTAGGTGAATTCCAGTCAGCAATTGAAGATTTTGATCAAGCACTAGACTTAAATCCTCAATTTGCCAACGCCTATAATAATCGAGGTGTGGTGTTTTCCAAACAAAAGGATTTCCAACGGGCTGTGTACGATTTTGACCTGGCGATCGCCATTAATCCCAAATTTGCCAATGCCTACAACAATCGGGGGGTTGCCCATTCCCACCTGCGAAATCGGGATCAGGCGATTTCGGATTTACAAAATGCTTCACGGTGTTTTGCTGAGCAGGGGGATATAATCAACCAAAAGCATACCTTAACCATGCTGGCTAAGTTACGGGGTTAAATTGTCCAACTCTCTTGCTGTCTTAGAAGGATGTGTCATATCGAACCTTGGGTTATACTGATGTATAGCACTAAAAGTTCGTAACTTATCACCTTGAGACTCAATTACCGTGATTTCTACTCCCCTCACCCCCCTCTCACCCACCGGTTTTACCCAACTTCCCGATTCCCATGGACGGTTTGGTCGATTTGGTGGTAAGTATGTCCCGGAAACCCTCATGCCTGCTTTAGCAGAACTGGAGACCGCCTACTATCTCTACCGCTCCCATCCTGATTTTGTAGCAGAATTACAACAATTACTCCGTGACTATGTGGGACGAGCCACCCCGCTTTATTTTGCTGAAAGGCTCACCCATTATTACCAAAGACCAGACGGAACTGGACCCCAAATTTATCTGAAACGGGAAGACCTCAATCATACTGGTGCCCATAAAATTAACAATGCGTTAGGTCAGGTCTTACTTGCCAAACGCATGGGCAAACAGAGGATTATTGCAGAAACGGGAGCTGGACAGCATGGGGTGGCGACGGCTACTGTTTGTGCCCGCTTTGGGCTAGATTGTGTCATCTATATGGGTATCCATGATATGGAACGCCAAGCCTTAAACGTTTTTCGGATGAGGTTAATGGGTGCTAGGGTTCACCCTGTGGAGGCTGGTACGGGCACCTTAAAAGATGCAACATCGGAGGCTATTCGGGACTGGGTCACAAATGTAGAAACAACCCATTACATTTTGGGTTCCGTTGCTGGTCCCCATCCTTACCCCATGATTGTACGAGATTTCCAGGCAGTGATTGGTAAAGAAACTCGTCAGCAATGCCTAGAAAAATGGGGGGGATTACCGGATATTTTGTTAGCCTGTGTGGGAGGGGGGTCAAATGCAATGGGGTTGTTCCATGAGTTTATTGAAGAACCAACCGTTCGATTAATTGGAATTGAAGCGGCTGGTGAGGGGGTGATGACCCATAAGCACGCTGCTACTCTTACTCTAGGGCGCATTGGGGTGCTACATGGAGCGATGAGTTATTTACTACAAGATAATCATGGTCAAGTATTAGAAGCCCATTCAATTAGTGCTGGTCTTGACTACCCTGGTGTTGGTCCTGAACATAGTTATCTAAAAGACGCCGGACGGGCTGAATATTACAGCATTACTGATGATCAGGCGTTAGCAGCATTGCAACAATTATCCCAGTTAGAAGGAATTATTCCAGCATTGGAAACATCCCATGGGATTGCGTATCTGGAAACCCTATGTCCCACCCTTGCCGATGGAACTAAAGTTGTGATTAATTGCTCAGGGCGGGGAGATAAGGATGTGCAGGCTGTGAGTCAGCGGTTGCAATTATATTAATTTCGGCTTCCTTCGGTTTATCTGGGAAGTCACTGTAATGGGCGGCAATGACTGGCTGACCATGGGTGTACTGACTTGTTTCTTAATGTTGTGTAGGTAGGTTGAATGGGTAACACCTTTGGACATTTATTTCGGATAACCACCTTTGGTGAATCCCACGGAGGCGGGGTTGGCGTAATCATTGATGGTTGCCCACCTCGATTACTAATTTCTCCTGAGGAAATCCAATTGGAGCTTAATCGCCGCCGTCCGGGACAAAGTAAAATAACAACTCCCCGAAAAGAAGCCGACACCTGTGAAATTTTATCCGGGGTATTTGAAGGTAAAACGTTGGGCACCCCCATTATGATTCTGGTTCGTAATCAGGATCATCGTTCCCAAGACTATGACGAAATGGCAGATAAATATCGACCTTCCCATGCAGATGCAACCTACGATGCTAAATATGGAATCCGAAATTGGCAGGGGGGTGGACGTTCGTCGGCGCGGGAAACCATCGGTAGAGTAGCGGCTGGAGCCATCGCCAAAAAGATTTTACGTCAATCCGGTAATATCGAAATTATTGCCTATGTAAAACGCATTAAAGACTTAGAAGCAGTCATTGATCCAAGGGAGGTAACCTTCCAGCAGGTAGAAAGTAATATAGTTCGCTGCCCCCATTCCGAATCGGCTCTTAAAATGATCGCCCTTATCGAACACATTCGCGACCAAGGTGACTCCCTCGGTGGTGTGGTGGAGTGTGTGGTTCGGAACCTGCCCAAGGGATTAGGCTCTCCGGTATTTGATAAATTAGAGGCTGATTTAGCCAAAGCAGTGATGTCTTTACCCGCCACCAAGGGGTTTGAAATTGGGTCTGGATTTGCCGGTACGTTCATGACCGGTAGTGAACATAACGATGAATTTTACATTGATCCCCAGGGAGACACACGCACCCTCTCCAATCATTCTGGTGGTGTTCAGGGGGGTATTTCCAATGGGGAAGAATTAGTGTTACGCATTGCTTTTAAGCCCACTGCCACCATTCGTAAACCCCAGCGTACCGTCACCACAACAGGAGAAGAAACAACCTTATCCGCCAAGGGGCGTCATGACCCATGTGTTCTCCCTCGCGCCGTACCCATGGTTGAAGCGATGGTGGCATTAGTTCTTTGCGATCACCTTTTACGGGATCATGGACAATGCCATTATTTCAAAAATTAGTTGAAATATTAAGCAATTATTAAGTATCCTATAGGGGTGTTTAGAAAAATTTCTCCCCCACTTTAATTTCGTTTGCAACCGCAACTTCTCATTGGCGTGCTGATTACATCGGCTGATTTGGCTCAGTTTTTGGTTCCTCTACCAGAGACTGAACCCTATCAATTATTAAAATTTAATGATCCTGAAGATTTTTTAAACTGGGTTCGTTCCCACTGGCAACAAATTGACTGTTTAATAGTAGAGTTTTCTCCAGTTGTTGCTGAAATCATTCCTTTATTGCATCAATCTGGCATCCTTCTACCCGCAATCATTTTGGTATCAGAACCCCAGTGGAGTCCCTTTCCGAAAGGGAATAGCAGTGACTGTAATGTAGGGGATCTTGGAGCAAATTTATCTGATCCTCCCTTCTACCATCCCGCCGAAATCCGTTTCTTGTCCCATAACCTGTTGGAGGTGTTTAAAACCATCAATTTGGCAATGTCACGGTTTCTGGAACTGGCTACTAACTTTCAATCTGGCAAACAGAGCCCGGAGGATCCGTTCCCCATCCACCAGAAGTTAGTCAACAAACTTAGGGAGCGATTGGGGTATCTGGGGATCTACTACAAACGAGACCCGCAATTTTTTTTGCGTCATCAATCTAAGGAAGAGCGAGACCTCACCATTGATCAGTTTCGGTCGCATTACCGTTATATTGTCCTTAATTACTTCTCCCCACCACCAGAATTAAATGAAAAAATCGATGAATTTGTTAATTTAGCTTTTTTTACGGATATACCCGTTACCCATATTGTGGAAATCCATATGGAACTGATGGATGAATTTGCAAAGCAGTTAAAACTGGAAGGTCGTAGTGATGAGATTTTATTAGACTATCGCCTGACCCTGATAGATATAATTGCCCATCTTTGTGAAATGTATCGTCGTTCCATTCCCCGTGACTGTTGAGCGATCGCTTATGTATTGAACAATGGTACCCTATCCTATCCCCCTATGAGTGCCTTAAAAAAAACCTATGTCCTTAAGCTTTATGTAGCTGGGAATACCCCTAACTCGGTTCGAGCCTTAAAAACGCTGAAGAACATTTTAGAAAATGAATTTCAGGGAGTTTATGCCTTAAAAGTAATTGATGTATTAAAAAGTCCCCAACTCGCAGAAGAAGATAAAATTTTAGCCACCCCCACTTTATCAAAAATTTTGCCCCCTCCCGTCCGTAAAATTATTGGTGACCTTTCTGACCGGGAAAAGGTATTAATCGGACTCGATTTACTGTATGAAGAATTATCTGAAGAGGAAAGTGATAGGGGTTGATGGGAGAGGATGAATAGGATTGCCTCCTATTCATAAGGATAGGAATTGGTTGGGGGCTTCGGTCTCTACCACACCTCTTAAGTTCTTACCTTTTTACCGCTACCCATTTTTTGAGAATCCATGGATGTTTTACATCCAAGCTTTACAATAACCATTCATCCATTTTTATCCCCAAAATTAAAATGATCCATCCCGACTCAGTTAGCTCCAATAAAGACCCCAACCAACTAGGAGTTCAAAAAATTCGCACAATGATTGATGGATTTGACGACATCAGTCATGGGGGATTACCCATTGGCAGAACCACCTTGGTCAGTGGTACGTCTGGAACAGGTAAGACCTTACTGGCAATTCAATTTCTTTACAATAGTATTACCTATTTTGGTGAAGCTGGAATTTTTGTTACCTTCGAAGAATCTCCGGTAGACATTATTAAAAATGCCCACAGTTTTGGTTGGAACTTACAACGATTAATGGATGAAGGTAAGTTATTTATTCTAGATGCATCCCCTGACCCGGAAGGTCAGGATATTGTAGGTAGTTTTGACCTGTCCGCCTTGATCGAGCGAATTCAATATGCCATTCGTAAATATAAAGCCAAACGGGTGTCAATTGATTCTGTCACCGCTGTATTTCAACAATATGACGCAGCTTCTGTGGTCAGGCGGGAAATTTTTCGCCTCGTAGCCCGACTGAAACAGGTGGGAGCCACTACAATTATGACCACTGAGCGGACTGAAGAGTATGGACAGGTTGCTCGGTTTGGAGTGGAAGAATTCGTTTCTGACAACGTGGTGATTGTTCGCAATGTATTGGAAGGAGAACGACGACGACGGACAGTTGAAATATTAAAATTAAGGGGCACAACTCACATGAAGGGTGAATATCCATTCACCATTACCAATCAGGGAATTAATATTTTCCCACTAGGGGCGATGCGATTAACCCAGCGATCCTCCAATGTTAGGGTTTCTTCGGGGGTTAAAACCCTAGACGAGATGTGTGGGGGCGGATTTTTCAAAGACTCTATAATTTTAGCCACTGGTGCAACAGGAACAGGCAAAACTATGCTGGTTAGTAAGTTTTTACAAGATGCCTGTGTACGGGATGAACGGGCAATTTTGTTTGCTTACGAAGAATCCCGGGCTCAACTTTCTCGTAATGCTTATTCTTGGGGAATCGATTTTGAAGAATTGGAACAACGGGGATTATTGAAAATTCTATGCGCTTATCCAGAATCGGCGGGATTAGAGGATCATTTACAAATTATTAAATCAGAAATCGCAGAATTTAAACCCTCCCGCATTGCAATTGATTCCCTGTCTGCCTTAGCCCGTGGAGTCAGTAATAATGCTTTTCGACAATTTGTAATTGGAGTAACCGGATTTGCTAAACAGGAGGAAATCACTGGTTTCTTTACAAATACCACTGATCAATTTATGGGATCCCATTCAATTACTGATTCCCATATCTCCACCATCACCGACACCATAATTATGCTCCAATATGTAGAAATCCGGGGTGAAATGTCCCGAGCAATTAATGTATTTAAGATGCGGGGATCATGGCATGACAAGGGGATTCGTGAATACATAATTAGTGAAAGTGGTCCGGAAATTAAAGATTCATTCCGGAACTTTGAACGAATTATTAGTGGTTCTCCCAGTCGAATCTCCACCGATGAAAAAAGTGAATTATCTCGGATTGTACGGGGAGTTCAGACAAGAACGGAGGGGGATTAAATCGGGTACTTTCCCCTTTCTCCTGATGGGGGTTCCTAAAAACAGCATCATGGATAGCCCCCTGTTTATTTTATGAATTATTGACTAAAGGTTGTACTAAATTCAAAATGCCATCAAAGTCATAATTTTGTGCCATTTGAATTAACCACGAGGATAATTCAGGATATTCATAGGTGACAGGATTCACCAAAAGTACTATCTTATCGTCACTCCCCCGCATTGCCAATCGATATAGTTCCTGTAGCCATGGTGAAGGAAAATGACCCAATTGACTTCTCAAACTGTTCCAATCAATGGAAGGGGTTATTTCCATGAATGGTTGTTCTGAACAATCAATTAATCCTGTTAACCCAGATTGGGAGAAATCAGAGTTAATTTCCACTGACCCATTCTCTGGAATAATTCCGACGGGAAGATAAAATCCAACCGTTGTCCCTATCCCTACCTGGCTGGTAATGGTGATATCTCCACCCATCAATCGGATTAATCGTTGACAGATGGCTAAACCCAAACCACTCCCCCCTTGGTGCCGTCCTGCCTTACCCTGGATAAATGGTTCAAATAACCCGGAAATATCTTCTGGAGCAATCCCGACCCCTGTATCTGTTAGTTGAAAGTTTAGAAAGTTTAGTTGAGGGGTATTCGATGCTTGATGGGTTTGATGATTCACCTTCAATACAATTTGACCTTGATGGGTAAATTTGATGGCATTAGTCAGCAAATTAATCAAAACCTGTTGAAGTTTAGAACCATCCACGGAGACATAGGCGGGTAACTGTTCATACTCTGCCTGAAGAATTAACCCTTTCGCAGCGGCTCGGTTAACAAAGATAGAGTGTAAAGAACCCAGTAATTCTATCAATGGACAACTGGTGGGATTTACTGTTTGTCTACCCGATTCTGCCTTCGATAACTCCAACAGGTCTTGAAATAAATTAAAAAGGTAAGTGCCTTGGGTATAAATTGCTTTTAATTCTGAGTTAAATAATTGATTGCAAGTGGGATGTTTTTGTATTTTCTGGACATACCCCAGGATGATATGCAGAGGGGTACGAAATTCATGGCTGAAATTGGCGAGAAATGTACTCTTACTCTGGTTAGCACCTTCAGCCAATTCCTTAGCTGCCTCCAAAGCCTGCTGCGTTTGTTTTAGGACACTAATATCCTGAGCCATGGAAAGAACGGTCACCACCCTTCCCGATTCGTCCTTAATTGCCGAGTTAAACCATTCACACCACAAGAGGGTTCCATCTTTTCGATAATTGTGATTTTGACAAATGACTCCTTCTCCCAATTCCAAAGGTTTGAGGTATTCCATGGTTTGTGAAATCTCGTCCTCTACTAAAAACTGCCAATCAGTAAACTTCTTACCCAATACTTCCGGCTCAGCCCAACCAAACAGTTCTTCCGCCTGAGGTGACCACTTTCGAACGCGGAACTCCTGATCCCAAACGATCACTGCTAGGGGTGAATTGTCGATGAGGCTTTTGAGTTCATCCTGAGTTTGGTGCAATATCTTTTGGGTTTGCTTATGGATACTCACATCCCGGACTAATGCTAAAACCTGACCCGATGTAAAGGGAATCAGCCTCACCTCTTCGTACTGGATTTTATCTCCCACCGGAAACTGCTGTTCGATAAATTGGACTTGTCCAGTGGATAAGGTTTTGTGAATCCCTTGTTCGTGATGGGTTGCTATAGAAGGGGGTAAAAAATCAGTGACGTGAATCCCAGGGGTTTGCCGTCCAGGGAGGATAAGTTGCCTAATATTGGGATCATTGTAGAGATGGGGAGGTAGTAGGTTGTGACCGGTGTAGTGATTGGCATAAAGTTTTACATAATAACCCTGGGAGTCATAGATGCAAATTAAGTCGGGCAGGGATGACAACAGAGCCCAATACTCAGCCTCCCGTTCCCGAAGACTTGCTTCTAGATCTTTGCGGGTGCTGATGTTTTCTATAAACCCATCCCATTGAATGTCTCCGTTGTTCAATAGGGTAGGATTAGCCCTAATCTTGATCCATTTCCAGGTTCCATGAGGGGTAAAAATGGGAAATTCATGGGTCAATTCATGGCTCTGTTGAGGGCTTTCAAGTAGTTGGGTTTTGCACTTTTCCATGGCTTGTGTCAACTGAAACCAATCGTTAGGATGCAAGACCGTTGCCAGATCAGCCATAGTGGTCATGGAACCGGTGGTCATTCCAAACAGTTCCCGATGAAAATCGCCCCAATCCACAAAAGCATCGGTGCCATTGGCATAATTGAAATAACGAAATACAACTCCTGGGAGTTGATTCATCAATCTTTGATTAGACTGGTGCAGTTGTTCAGCCATTTGATTAATGGATTGGACAATCTGTTCTAATTCCTGAATTGCTTGGTTGGAGTTGATCCGATAGTCTAATTGTCCATTGGCGATCGCCCCTAACCCCTGTTGAATCTGGCTGACTTTTTTTACCACTTGTTGACTTAAAAACCAAACCATCCCTACCATAAAAGCCAAATTCAGGACAGCAACCACCCCAATCCACCAAGAGTCAGTTCCCCTTAGAGGCGCCAACTCTGCCTCCGGAGTGATAACAACCACAAACCACTTCCGTCCATGGCTGCGATTGGGAAAAATACTGAGAAATTGACGCTGCTGATTGATATTCACCGTTAGGGTTGAAGATATTTGTAAATTTTGCCAATTTGGGATAAGTTGCTTCATCTCTTGATTGGATTGGGTCAGAGTAGGGGATTCCATATCTTGGACAGATAATCGCCGAACCATGGCTGGGATGCGCCCATCTCTCTGATGAATGCTCTGTTTCCTAACGTGAGTAACAGGTTCTTGGAGGGAATTGGCAATCATCAATCCTTGAGAATCAATGATATAGATTACACGTTTACCCGCAATGGCATGTAAATAACTCGACAATGAATCCAGCCTAATGGTATTGGACAGCACTGCCACAGGGTTATTAGGGGACACAACGGGTTGATTCAAAGAACTGGCAGATTTAAACCCATAGATAGGAATGGATACACTCATTCCTAATCCACTGGAGCTACCAATTGGATAGGGTTCAGTCCATCCTATTTCCCTTGTTTCAGCCGCCCGACGATACCAGGGGCGATGGCGAACATCATGACTTTTTACTGAAAATAAATATCGTCCCGGTTGACCGTTTTGGGCTATAGCATACACTCGATCCAATCCAGGTTCCTTGCCATGGGTAATAATGGCACGGTATGGGGTTTCTTCAGGTTGGAGGGGAAATTGCTGTAAGGAGTCGG
>CAIUCS010000108.1 GCA_903897715.1 uncultured Synechococcales cyanobacterium | reverse complement strand
TCAAACGGTTGTTTGCCGGTATCCCATGGCGTAATTTTACAAATAATGACTTAGCGGATTTTGAAGGGTATTATGCATCGGTGCTTTATGCGTTCTTTTGTTCATTGGATGCACGGGTGATTCCTGAGGATATTACCAATTATGGGCAGGTGGATTTGACGGTGATGTTGGGTGATCATATTTATGTGATGGAGATTAAGGTGGTGGATGGGGATAGGGTGGATGGGAATCCAGCTTTAGAGCAGATTGTAAAACGTAATTATGCCCAAAAGTATCGGGGGATGGCGGGGAAGGAGGTGCATGAGGTGGGGTTGGTGTTTGGTCGGGGGGTGAGGAATTTGGTGGGGGAGTAGGGGTCAGTAAACGGCATGAAATCGATTATGGCTTAATTCAATTGCTAACCGAATAGCTGCTACCATACTATGAGGTTGGGCAATTCCCTGACCAGTAATATCAAAAGCTGTGCCGTGGTCAGGAGAAGTACGAATAATAGGTAACCCAATGGTGGTATTAACTGCTTGATCAAAAGCAAGCAGTTTAACTGGGATTAAGCCTTGATCATGGTACAAAGCTAGATAGGCATCGTAGGGTGTGGATGAAGTAGGGTGACCATACCAGTGATACCCTGGTTGTACCCATAGGGTATCCGGGGGAACAGGTCCATCCAGTTGACAGTTGGGGTATCGTTCACGGGAATCAATCAGCCATGGAATGATCCATTCCTGTTCTTCAGACCCTAATTGTCCTAGTTCCCCACTATGGGGATTTAAACCCGCGATGGCGATTCGGGGAGAGTTAATGGCAAAGTCTTGATGGAGGCTATCAATTAACAGGCGTAATTGATTAGTCATTAATTCAGCACTGAGGGCACCGGAGACCTGGGCAAGGGGAATATGGGTTGTTGCAAGTAAAACCCTCAATGTCCAATGGGTGTGAGGCGATCGCGCTACAAATAACATTCCTGAGTGGATGCTTTGGGTAAGTTCCGTTAATACTTCAGTTTGACCGGGGTAATGATAACCAGATTGTTTCCAGACCGACTTTGCAATGGGTGCAGTAACAATCCCATCAAAGTGTCCTGCCATAGCCCATTGAATTGCAGTCTGAAGATACGCAAAACTTAAGGTGCCACTGGCTACAGTCCCCCTACCAACCTTAATTTGTGCAATTAAATCCGGATCGGATTTCATGTCTAGCCAGGATAACTGATCCGGATCAACCATGGCAGACTGATGTACATGATTAAGAAGTTGTTGATAGGCTAACCGCAGCAAGGGGCGATCGCCCACAATGGTAATTTCAGCATTTTTTTGGAGGTCAGGATGAGTCAGCGCTTTAAGAATGACCTCTGAACCTATCCCAGAGGGGTCTCCAATGGTAATCGCTAATCGTGGTGGATACTTGCTATTCATTCTCCCATTACTTAACCGAAACTACTAGTTAACTGAACCATTTTTTCCTTTCTTATTGTAGGGTTGAAAACGGGGAGGATACCTCAATCTTAGAGTTTAACCAAAGAGCAATGGGTTTCAAGCCCTACCCTCTAGGGCATAAGAATAATAATCATGTACTAGCAGAAGGGCAGACCGACTTTAATGGACCTGTGAACCAGTATAAGTCTCCAGCCGAAGGGTGTTGGAGATAATCCGTCTACCCCTCAGGATTCGGATTAGGGGCGACTGGGTGAGAATCCTCGTCTTTCAGGTCGGGGAGAATGTCAATAAAAGATATTATCTGTAAAAAACCCTCATCTTCACAAAAAAGTAAAGATGAGGGTTTAGGGAAAAATCTGCTATTCACGTTTCTTCCTAATCAGACAGTCGGATTAGAGACATAGCCCGATAATTCCTTATTTAGGAAAAGTGAACGGATGGACTAGCTAAGGGCAACATGGCTACGATGGTAGGTGGCACGGAAAGAAGGATTTACCTTACCTTGAATCCGTCCCCAGTAATTACTCACCTGAGTACTTAAAGTTAACCCCACTTCCTCAGCTGCCCGTTCCAATAGAGCCTGTTGACGAATCTTAATCGTCCGTTGTTGTCGCATCATCAGGTTACGAGCCTCATCAGGAGCAGACTGCACAACAGATGCCCCACCAACCTGCTGACCAGGGTGGTACTGAACACCGCGATAACTTAACATGGATGCAGTTGGCTGACTGCCAGAAGCAGCAACGTGAAAATTCACATCACAACCACGGTACTTGCCCTGCACCCCAGAATCTTGCAATTCAACCCCAGTAGGTTCAATTTCGTAATCAGCACCACGATAGTTTAATTTCATAACTCACCTCAAAACTATAATTACAGGGATGGTAAATGGATAATTTGTTTAGTTCCCATTAACGTGGGCATCGTAGGTAGCCCCGCGATAATGTAACCGAACATTGGACTGAGCAGTTGCTTGCCGCTTGGATTGGTGGAAATGAAATTCATGTCCCCGATAGCTACCAATCAATCCCGAATCCCCGATTTCACCATGGGCAGGAGTTTGTTCATAACCTGCGCCCCGATATACTAGCTTCATAACATGCCTCACTTGTGGTTGACGTAGAGTTGGAGGCGCGTTCCTTCAGGATTTTCCTTACTTCCGTCCCTCAAATCCACTTCATTGAGTGGGAAGGATGAACGTTTGATTTACTTTCTGTATCTATTGTTACCTTTTACCACAATAATGTCAACTATTTTGGCAGCTTTTTTTTATTGTGATGAAACCTATGACCAACCTATGACCAGTAGTATTTATGGCACTATTTTGTAAAAAAATAGGAGCCTATTTGCCAGTATTTCATGACATTTACCGGGTGGATGTTGGAAAATCAATGGGAATCAGCTTTCTCTATGAGGGGAAAGTGGAGTTTATAGGTTAATGGGGAGTTACAGTGGAGTTATTATAGCGACCCATGGTTTTTTCAATTCCCTCCGTCAGGCTACACTCGGTGGCAATGGCAGCTTGATGAATCATAGCCTCCACAACTGGTTGTTCCTGTTTAGTGAACTCCCCTAATACGTAGGATGGGGTATCGCGATCGCCGGTTTTATTCCCAATGGGAACCCCTATACCAACTCGGATACGGGGGATCTCTTCACTCCCCAAATGGGTAATAACTGACTTCATTCCCTTCTGTCCGCCTGATGAACCAGATAATCGGATACGAATCTTGCCCATGGGAAGATCAATGTCGTCATAGATGACCAAGACAGACTTGGGAGATAACTTGAACCAATCTAAAACGGCTCTCACTGATTGTCCGGACGAATTCATGTAAGTGAGTGGTTTAAGCAAATATATTTTGCTGCGATTGGGTGCGTACCCTTCCCCTAACTGGGCTTGAAAGGACTTTTTTTCAGTGAAATTAATTCCCCAACGGCGGGCAAGGGCATCCACAACCCTAAAGCCTACATTGTGGCGTGTTCGTTCATAGTTGGAACCGGGATTTCCCAGACCCACAATTAAGTGGGGGATTACTACAAAGGGTGCTGAATTATTCATTGTTCCCATCCGCGTGTCGAATTTTCTTCAGGGACTAATAGCCCCACATTTTGGTGCAGTAACCATTCAGTCTGCCTAGGGGAGGAACCAACGGGCACAGCCCACAATCCTCTTTACCCGGGGAACGGTTATCCTCCCACACGTTAAGATTAATTATAAATTTTTTATGACTTCCTATGGACTTAACTTATTCTAGAAAGGATGAACTCATCATTTATGGAAGCATTAAGACTTAAGCCATGGCATCAGTCACTATTTTAGATATTCAGCCTGACAATTATCTGGTTGTGGGTCTAGCCACTTGTTTTCTAAAACTAGAAGGAGAAGTTGTAGAAATTCAAGTAATGGAGCCAATTCCATCGGCTGCTTTAGAAGCTTTGATGAAAGGAGTCCCAACTTCTTATCAATTTGCCTGTGGGGTTACCATTTCATCCATAGTGAACGAGGGAGAACCGGTCTTACTGCCAGAATTCCCCTCTTCAGCCCAGTTCGGTGAACGATTCGTAGAGCGGGCGATCGCTGCAATGCGGACTTACCAGCGCAGCCCCCAATCCCAAAGCTTGATTCCTCTGGGGACAACCTATGGGGAGTTTAATTACTCGGTGGAACGTAAGCGAATCTTAAATGCACGTCGCTCCGTGCGGAAGGAAGATAATGTAAAGCAGCATGAATATACCCATAAGGTGTTGTAGCTGAAAAATAAACGAGAAGGATTCTCTTCGGTCCCAGAATTGAAGCTGGTTCTCCATTCAAAAAAACAATCCCATCTATAACCGATGGATCGTTATTGGAAGGAAATCATGTTAACAAAACTTATTCACCGTATCACACCGTCTACTGCGATCCTAAATATAAAATCATTAATTATTTTATTGAAAAGGGAACCAATGGCAAATGAGAGTATCCCAATTTTAGCAGCGTGCCCTCATCCCCTAACCCCTTCTATTTTTTGGGGAGAGGGATTAAGGGTGAGGGCTGAGAAATTGGGATGCACCCTGGCAAATTGAAGCGGAGTTCAACTAGGTCACTGTCCACTTTAGGTTGTCTCAGCGAACTTTGATGAATTCAACCGTTTCATACTTCATGGGTATTATCAGGACGTTAGGGTAATCTGGTTGTCTGCATCCGTTGGGTTTTTCATTTAGCCCAACCGTAGTCACCTTTCTTCTAACCTATCTTTTCAAAGGGATATGGAGATTGGAGAAAGTACTCAGTACTTACCATAATGAACTTTTCGTTAGCAACTCGCTTTATGGAGTAAAGGATTAGAACTTTTTATCTACTCCACTCTAAATCAATTATTTATCAACTACAGAAGGGAGACTTTGAGATCGAATGACTGTAAGAGCAAGTGGTGGAAGCTCAGTTGCGCGACCGCAACTCTATCAAACTGTTCCCGTTTCAACGATTTCTCAAGCCGAACAGCAGGATCGGTTTCTGGGGCTAGGAGAATTAGATGAACTCGCCAGTTATTTCCGCTCTGGAAACAAGCGGTTGGAAGTTGCGGAAATACTAACCCGCAGCTCGGAACTAATTGTATCAAGGGCTGCAAATCGTATTTTTGTGGGAGGTTCTCCCATGGCGTTTTTAGAAAGACCAGTTGAGGTTGCTCCCGTAAAAACCCTGGCTGGCGTGGTTCTGGATACAAAAGAATCAATGAAGTTAGGAACGATTACCTATGTGGAGTCCGGGGGCGGTTTTTTGGATGGCATTCTTTCCGTTTTTAGTGCCTCTAGTAGTGGACCCATTCCCCCTGGGTTTCAACCCATCAATGTGGCTCGCTACGGACCAAGCAATATGCAAAAGTCATTGCGAGATTTGAGTTGGTTCCTGCGATATGTAACCTATGCAATCGTAGCTGGGGATCCAAACATTATTACAGTGAATACTAGGGGTTTGAAAGAAGTCATTGAAAATGCCTGTTCAATCCCTGCCACCATTGTGGCACTTCAGGAAATGCGTCAGGCATCCCTGGGATATTTCCGCAATGACTCGGCAGGCTCATCGATAGTAGCCGAATACTTTGATGTATTATTAACGGAGTTTAAAGCCCCCACCCCTTCCACTAAAGTCCGTCAACGGGAGTCAACGGATTTACAAGGGCTGCAATTACCCCAAAATTACTTTAATGGTGCGGAACGCCGCCCTAAATATGTCATTAAGCCAGGACTTTCAGTCACTGAGAAAAATGATGCCATTAAAGCTGTTTATCGCCAATTGTTTGAACGGGATATCACCCGTGCCTATTCACTGAATTTATCTGACTTAGAGTCTAAAGCCAAGAACTTAGAGATTTCGGTTAAAGAATTGGTTCGTCGGTTGGGTAAATCCCCCCTCTACCGTAAAAACTTCCATGATGGATATGTCAACAGTAGAGTTGTTGAATTAGCCTTCCGTCATTTTCTGGGGCGTGGCATTAGTTCAAAGGAAGAATTTAGTCGGTATTTTTCCATTGTAAGTGCGGGTGGTTTATCTGCCTTAGTTGATGCACTGGTGGATTCCCAAGAATACTCCGATTATTTTGGAGAGGAAACTGTTCCTTACTTGCGGGGATTAGGGCAGGAGGCACAGGAATGTAGGAATTGGGGTCCCCAGCAAGATCTATTTCGGTATAGTGCGCCATTTAGAAAAATTCCCCAGTTTGTGACGACTTTTGCATCCTATGAACAACCACTCCCAGATCAGCATCCCTATGGTTCAGGAAATGACCCGTTAGAGATTCAATTTGGAGCAATTTTCCCTAAAGAAACTCGGAATCCCAGCACTAGCCCAGCTCCCTTTGGTAAAGATACCCGCCGAGTACTCATCCGTCGGGGTCCTGGAATTCAAAATCAAGTCGGTAATCCGACTTCCGTCCAGAAAACCCCGGGCACTTTAGGTCCTAAGGTGTTTAAGATGGATCAATCCCCCAGCTTTACTGGATTGACCCCAAGCACTTCCAGCTTTCTATCAAACCGGCGGCAACCGATTAGCAGTAAGGGGATCAGTACTAAATTTTCTGAAAGTACGACTCAGGGAATCATTCGTGCTGCTTATTTACAAGTGTTCGGTCGTGATGTATACGAAGGACAACGACAAAAGGTTGCTGAAATTAAGCTGGAAAATGGTGAAATCACCATGCGGGAGTTTATCCGCCTGCTAGCGAAGTCTGACTTATTCCGTAAGACTTATTGGACCCCCTATTATGTCTGTAAGGCGATCGAATATATTCATCGCCGTCTATTAGGTCGTCCCACCTTCGGTCGGCAAGAGATGAATGCCTACTTTGATATTTGCGCCAAAAAAGGATTTTATGCTTTGGTGGATGCAATAATCAATACCGTAGAATATTCTGAAGCCTTTGGGGAAGATACGGTTCCCTATGAACGATACCTAACTCCCGCAGGACTGGCATCCCGGACTTCTAGATGCGGAAGCATTGCAGATAAAGGGGCAAAACCGCAGCCATCTGACACGACTCCTTTATTTATCAAGAAGGGTCAGGTTTTAGAAATGCGAACTGCCCCTGATATTTCCTTCCGTAGCTTGCAGGGGGTCAGTAAGCAGCGGGAACAAACCAAGATCTTTAAGTTGACCGATCGGGGAGATAAGCCAGCTCTCAAATTACTCATTGGCGCTGCCTATCGTCAAATTTTTCAACTGGATGTGGCTGCTTTCCTATCGAAAGAATTCTCTGTATTAGAGACCAAACTGAGTAATGGGGATATTACGGTCAAAGAATTTATTGAAGGGTTAGGGGTTTCCCCTGCTTACATTAAGAAGTATTACACACCCTATCCCAATACCAAGGTGATTGAACTGGGTACTAAACACTTCTTAGGTCGTGCACCGTTGGATCAAGCTGAGATTCGGAAATACAACCAGATTTTAGCCACCGGTGGTTTACCCGCATTTATTAGTGCCATTATCAATAGCGTAGAGTATAACCGCTTATTTGGAGAAGATACGGTACCGTATCGTCGTTTTCCAACGTTGCCCGCCGCCAATTTCCCCAATACGGAGCGATTATACAATCAGTTGACTCGTCAAAACGAAGACATTGTGGTTCCCAGTTTTGAACCAGTCAAGTCGAAGCAGGATTATGTGGGAGTAAGCCGATCGGCTATTCCTGCCAATGGTGAATTACCAGTTACCGCTGCCCGCCCCAAACTATCACGGGTTTATCGGGTCAGTCCAACCATGGTGGAAGCTGATATGAATGCAGTAATAACTGCTTTATATCAACAGGTGTTTGTCCTATTTGGCAACGAAATACCTCCATCCTTCCGGCGTCCTGAACTTGAAGAAATGTTTGTGAAGGGGCACATTACTGTCAAAGACTTTGTCCAGCAACTAGCCAGTTCCCATACTTATCGTCAACGGTTCTGTACCGCCTTCCCTAGTGCCAAAATTGTAGATTTATTGTTCCGGCATTTACTGGGTCGTTCAGTTTCTAGTTCATTGGAATCAGAGCCCTATGAAGTCATGTTATTGGAAGAAGGGTTAGCAGTTGTGGTGAATGCCCTGGTGAACAGCCCGGAATATGGTCGGTATTTTGGAGATGATGTGGTTCCCTATAACCGGTCTTTGGTGATAGACAGCTAATACTGTCTTGGTCAGTTCATCCCCAGCGAACTGGTTTCTGCCGTTTTCACTCCCCCCTTATTCCTTGGGATAAGGGGGGAGTTGGGCTTTCAGTTTGAAAATCCTGTTGCTACCTAAGGAACAGGACTTTAGGGATGAAGAGAAAAAGATTTGTCCCTCAACCAGTTCCTTTCTCCAGGTGTAGCTGCCAAAGTCCTATGATCAAAGTTGTCTTTTTCGGAACTCCTCAGTTTGCTGTAGCCAGTTTACATGCACTGTTGAACAGTGATTGTTGTCAGGTTGTTGGAGTTGTTACCCAACCTGATAAACACCGGGGAAGGGGGCAGCAACTCAGTCCTTCCCCTGTTAAATGGGTAGCAGTTGACCATGGACTCCCGGTATTTCAACCCCAACGGATTAGAACTGATACCCCGACGATCATCCAATTACACCAACTCCAGGCTGATTTATTTGTAGTTGTCGCCTATGGTCAAATTTTGTCTCCGGAAATCCTCCAAATACCCCCATTGGGCTGTGTTAATGTCCATGGCTCTCTTCTGCCTGCTTATCGGGGGGCTGCACCAATTCAATGGAGTTTATACCATGGTGAAGCAATGACTGGAATCACCACGATGCTCATGGATGAAGGAATGGATACGGGAGCCATGCTATTAAAACGAACCATGCCCGTCCAACTGTTAGATGATGCCCCAACGGTAACACCCCAGTTAGCCGAATTAGGTGCACAGCTTCTATTGGAAACTATTCAGACTTTACTATCAATTGGGATTATTCCAACCCCTCAAAATTCAGAATATGCCACCTATGCTCCCCGAATCAGTAAAAAGGATTTTCCCCTAGATTGGCATCGCCCTGCATTAAGTTTACATAATCAAATTCGAGGATTTACCCCAGACTGTACCACCTTGTTTCGCCACCAGCCTCTGCGAGTTCTGGCATCAGCCCCCTTGGGGGATTCTTATTGGGTTCAGTTACCAGAGGAATTGGCTGCGATCGCCCATCAGTGGTCATCGATTACCCCCATGGTAAATCCAAAGCCTGTCCCTGGAGAAATTATTCATCTGGTTAAAGCAATTGGACCCATTGTTCAGACTGGAGATGGGTTATTGTTGATCCGTAGAGTTCAACTACCAGGCAAGCGGGTACAGACAGGATGGGATTTTGTAAATGGGCTTCGAGTTAAAATTGGAGAAGCATTTACCAATGGTTAGCCCGCCTTTAAATTGACTTCGGGTTAAGCCCAGTCCCCCCATGCCCAGTCAATCCTCACTCCCTTGGGAGAGGGACTTAGGGTAGGGAACATGGGAGTTTACTACCCTGTATCGCTAAACTGGGTTCTAAGGGACAGAGGATGCCACAGCAGGCACGGATGAGACTTAGTGGGATTTTCCCATAATCCCCTTAATTTCTTTAAAGTTTCATCGCCTTCATTAATTCAGCCGCCACTTCGGGGCGAGAAAATTCCGCAGGTGGTAATTTTCCATTGCGTAATAACTCCCGAACCTTTGTTCCTGATAAATGAATTCGCTCCTCTGGCAAACTAGGGCTGGTTTTAGTCGTCGCCATGGCTTGAGTGCGAATACAGTAAAAGGCATGTTCAAACATCATGGGGATAATGCCTAATTCCTGAGGATGAAATTCATTAAATATATGTTGGGCATCATAGGTACCGTAGTAATCTCCCACACCAGCATGATCTCGCCCAACAATGAAATGGGTACATCCATAGTTTTTACGAATGAGGGCATGGAATATTGCTTCCCGTGGACCTGCATACCGCATCGCAGAGGGATTAATGGCTAAAATCACCCGATCCTGGGGGAAGTAGTGGGTCACCATAATTTCATAACAGCGCATTCGCACATCAGCGGGAATGTCATCACTTTTAGTTGCGCCCACCAAAGGATGTAAAAACAAACCATCTACAGTTTCCAATGCACATTTTTGAATGTATTCATGGGCACGATGGATGGGATTACGAGTTTGAAAACCGACGATGGTTTTCCACCCTTTTGCCTGGAATTGGGCACGGGATAGGGCTGGATCAAGTTGATAGTCTGGGAAATAAGGATGGGGGTCTCGCTGAAGTAACCAAACCGGACCCGCCAAATTAACTGAACCTTGACCATAGACTACTTCCACCCCGGGATGTTTCGGGTCATTGGTGCGGTAAACGTGGGCAGCTTCATGGGCAGGGTTATAGTGATAACGCTCAGTTAACTCCAGAATGCCGACAAATTTACCAGTAGAGTTATCCAACCTTACTCGGCTACCATCCTTCAGTCCATCAGCAACGGTCTCCGTTACGGACAGAGTAATTGGAATTGACCATGGTAATCCATTTGCTAAACGCATGTCAGTTACCACCGTCTCGTAATCACCCTGTGCCATAAACCCCTGCAGGGGGCTGAAGCCGCCAATGGCGATCATTTCTAAATCAGACAATGCCCGTTGGTCTAACTGTACCCTAGGTAAATATTTAGCCTGATTTAAAAATTCATCCCGTTCAGCCGTAGTTGCCACTCGGTTTATCAAAGAACCCCCGTGGGGTTGGATGGAGTCATTCCGTTGGGTCATATGAATACCGAATATGGAATAAATGTTTTCAAACGTTGAAAAGGTTCAAGACCTTAGGCATATCCTTTTTCATCCGTTGCATTGAAGCCAAGTTCTAATAATGCTTTTTGCAACTGGATCCTAGAGGGACGATTTAAGGGGGGGGTTAACCCCAACTCCCGGGCAGTTATAAATAATTCTCTCATAATTAATTCCATGGTGTCTTCCCCTCGGGTATCAGGAACATTCCCCATCCTCCCCTCATAGGCGAGGGTGTAAAGCTCTAAATGGTGCTTTCCCATAGCCCGCGCTAGTTTTCGCAAGGTCTCAGGGGTGGGACAGGTTCCCTTAAAGCACGCACCCCGCAGACGAGGCTGGGGGATGCCCGACAACTCTGCCAGCCGATTCATGGTAACGTCCTGTTCAGTTAAATAATGGAGAATTAGCTGTCCTAGGGGGGAACAATCTTCAGGCTTAATTTGTAGTCGGGCTGGCATGGCTGGTGGAGTGGTTGATAAGTCCTAACAGACAGGTGGGTTAATATTGGGTAGGTGACTACTGGGTTGCCCCAGTGGAAATCGGTGACTCAATCTGTGGAATAAATGGATCAACGGTGTCCCCAAATCACTGGATTGCCATTATCCCATACCCCAACTACACAGGCAATGAGAAAGGTTGCCATTGTACCGATCAGGAGGGCTTTCCCACCTAATTCAATAATTTCCTGACGACGGGATGGAGCCAGAGCAGTTAAACTGCCCACCAATAGACCAAGGGAACCCAGATTGGCAAAGCCAGATAAAGCATAACTTAAAATTAATACGGTGCGATCGCTCAATTCACCGGCAGCCTTAGCGCGTCCGAGTTCGTGATAAGCAGGTACCGCTGTTTCCAAGAACCGTTTACCCATAATGACTGAGGCTTGCCATGTCTCATCAAATGGAATACCAGTGGCTAAGGTGAAGGGAAACACTATAAAACCCATCACAGTTTGTATGGTTAGAAATTTAAAGATGGAACCAACAGGAGCGGGAGCAGACGCCAAGCCTGCAAAGAATTGATTTATGATTGAAACTATGCCCAGCAGTACCACTAACATTACCACCATGGAAACAGACAATTTCACCCCATCCCATGCTCCCAAAACGGCGGCATCTAAAGGATTAGTTCGTTGAATAGGTCTGCCACCAATGGTTTCATCATGAATCTGTGGTTCATGATTTAAAACAAATTTGGACGGGATATGATCGATGGTCAGAGGAACTGCTACTTCAGGGATCATGATTTTGGCAAGAATAAAACAGGCGGGAATTGCAAGCAGGGATGCTGAAATCAAGTGTCCTGTAATATTAGGAAAATAAGGTCGTAGAAAACCAGCATGGACAATTAGGATGGAAAAAGGTGCTGTTCCAAAACCACAGGCAAGGATGGCACACATTTCACTACGGGTCATCTTGGGAAGAAAGGGTTTTACAACGGCAACCGCTTCAATACCCATAAACAGAGTGGTGAATCCACTCAATGCTTCAGCCCCACTAATGCCCATAAACCGATACACAATTTTAGTCAGTCCTCCCACCCAGAGTCCTATGATTCCGAAATAATGGAATAAGGATAGGAATCCAGAGAAGAAGATCATTGAAGGAATAGCCTGAAACGCGAGGGTATACCCTAAATGACTAGTCGAGGGTGGATGGGATAGTGGAACAAAGGTGGCACCAAATATAAACCGAGCCCCCACATCAGAAGCTATGAAGAAGCCCTCCATTACTCCACTGAGTATGCCTGGAATTTGACGGATTAGGGGAAGCCGGAGAATGGAAAAGCTAAGGATTAATTCAAGAATTAACCCTCCAATGATAGTTCGCCAAGGAATGTGTCCCCGATTTTCTGATAATGCCCAAGTAAATCCACCCAGGGCAACAATGCCAAATAAAGAGACTAGGTTGAGATAAAAATCCATTTCCCGTACAGTTATCCTTGCATCAGGGGATAGGAACAGTGAAGACTCCATTAGGTGCTGTATGGATGAAATGTTCTTTTTACTTGCCCATCAATGGCTCTGGTTGACATGGCAAATCAAAAAGACTCAATCAAGATTACAGTGAATCCGAGACAAGAACCAAACTGATTTTAATTTTGTTGGTACCAAAAATAAGTTGCCATTGGAATAACGGTGGCTGCAATCACTAACCCCACTACCCATAAAGTAGCATTGGCATCATCCGTATCTTCAGCTTTTGTAAAGGTTGACTCCGCAGCAATGGTGTTAACCACCGGAGGACCCGGATCAGGTTGACCGGATAAAACCGCAATGAGGCGATCGCCCGCCTCTAAAACTGCTTGGTTGTATTTATCACCTTGTTGTAGTGGAATCATCATGGTCTCCTCTACAATACTTTTGGCAATGGATTCAGTGACTAGTCGGGATGCCTCTGAACCAACATGAACTGCGGCATTATTGGTTAAGTTATCTAGAACCACCAATGTTTGATTTGCCTGACTTTCAGGAGTGGGAAACCATTTATCAAACAGTTTATCAGTAATACCCTGGATGGTTTCTCCGTAGTCTAAGCGACGAATTGTAACGAACCTAACTTCTTGCCCGGTTTGATTGACTAAATTGTTCAGTGAAGTAGTCAGTTGGTTTTCACTCACTCGACTGAGGACTTCAGCCTGGTCAAGAACCCAGGTTGACTGTCCAGACACCAGTTGGGGGATATCATAGATTCCAGTTGCCTCAACTGGATTAGGAAATAAACATTGAACGGTCAACCAAAATGCCATCGCCCCCAAGATGAATGCAGTCCTGAGATTGCCTACCAACCCAAACCAGTGGCGTTTTAATAAACCAATTGAATGAATAGGATGTTCCATATAGAAATAGGGTTACTCCTCCTCGTCATTGTCTTGCCGGGTGGGGAATACAAAATTACCACGCTCAGTTAGGATTGATTTAGCACGGGATATGGCTTTTTTTGCTTGGACAGCGGCTTTGGCTCGCCAAGTGGCTCGCCGTTTATCTCGTTTGGCTTTGGAGGTTTTCTTCTTAGGAACTGCCATAATGGTGACGAATAAATTAAGATTTGAGTTTAAAAATTATATTATAGTCCCCCATGTAACTTTGTGAAAGATTGCTATAAAAACTCACCCCCCAACTTCCCTCCATTCACCCCATAGTTAGAGATCAAAAAGTCATCGGCATTGCCAAACAAATCAATATGGCTGGCATCAAAATCATTATCCCTATGAAGTTACTGTTTAGCCCTTTCTCTTTCCTAACTAGGCGGAAATCATGATCACAACATCAACGATATAAAGCCATGGGTGGAGAGTATTTCAATTATGTACGTTTGCCCTCACCCCCTTAAACTCTATACACCTCGGTCATGCCGGCACCCAACCATCAGACTCAAAACGAGAATTAATTGGCATGTCCCACTGTTTCGTCGCAGACACTGGCTTTACCCCTCTGGTGACCTGGTGTAACCACCACCAATCGTGGGTATGGATATCACCATACCCTACCGACTCCAACCACTGATCAATGGAAGCCTTGGCATAACTCTGAATATAGGGTTCTTGTGAGAATTGAGTCAACCAAGTAGCATGGCGAAGCGCAGATTGATTTCCATCTAAAATAACCAATTCACCCCCTGGTGTGAGGAGACGAAACGCTTCACGGATAATCGTCTGGCTTACCGTTGCTGGAATATCACGAAACAGTAATGAGGCAGTGACTAAATCAATGGATTCTGATGGCAAGGAAACGGATGCCGCATTGCCATGCATCCATTGCACAGTGAAAGTATGACAGTGTTTGGATTGTTGCTTGTAATCAGCTACCACCAGCATGTAGGGGGATAAATCCAACCCGATTACTTCAGCATCAGGAAATTTTTGGTGTAGCATCATGGTCATGGAACCAGTTCCACAGCCCAAATCTAAGATTCGTCTGGGGTAACAACGGATGGCATCCATAAGCCCTTGTCTTACCAAGGACTCATTGGGTGGAAGGAGGGATGGGACAAGGGAATCATAGGTAACAGCGGTGGTATCGCTTAGATAGCCACCGCTAAACCCATGGTAATCGTGTTGGTAATAATTTGGATAGACCACACCCGAATTCCGATGGATGGGTAATAAACGAAGCCAGTCTATTTTCTGGTTAAGTTCTCGTGCTGCCTCTTTGTCAACTAAAATAGTATTAACCAGAGGAGCTAAAAATCGTTCAAACAAGCTATCGTTAGGGGCTGGCATAGGGTCAACAGTAGAAAATCAACATTCCATCGATCCGTTGAAAATGTATCATCCATTCCACTGGGTTGGTGTCTCCTAAGGAATAAAGAGATGAATAAATGAATAAGTTATTGACAATGATGTTGGTAATTATGGCATATCCGATAGGTCATGAACGGGAATCGACTTCGTCCCTGGGAGGTTACCATAGATGGGAACAACATCCGACCAATGGGGACGTAAGCCATTGAACCAACCTTGTTTAGCCAGTTGCAAAACTCCAGAAACCCCATAACCCAAGTTACCGTTTAGGGAACATAACTCATAGGGACGGTCATGGTTTGTTAATCGATCCTGCCACTGGTCAACGGATAGTAACCTATCATCTTGTATCGGAAAAAGATGGTTTCTCTCTAGTCGATAAATTCCTCCATGGACTGACCCTCCATGGGCCGGTAATTCCACCGCTATATCCTTGCCGCTTATTTCCCTCTGACGTTGCACATGAGATAGAATGGTTAATTGAGCCATGGCGGCAAGGGAGGAAATACCATATAACGGAATTCCTAGTTGCTGAGCAATGGTACGGGCAGTGACCACACCAATCCGGGTTCCAGTGAACCCTCCTGGTCCTTTTGCGACCGCTAAAAAAGCAAGATGAGCCCAAGTCTGGGGGGGTAAAAAATCTAGCAAACAAGACTGTATGTGGGTGGATTGGGAACGGTTTAATTCCCACACACCCATGCGATCGCCTGAATCATGTTCATTTTCATTCACTGAGCCCAAAGCTAACCCCAGGTCTGGACTTGATGTATGAATGGCTAAGGCATAGGAAGGACGCATGGACATGGCATTGAGTTCAATTCTTTCACGCTGATTTAAGAACTAGGCTATTTTCTGAAATAAATAAAGAAAGTATTTGAGAACCAAACCCCATAAGTATTAAGATTAATTCCATATTTAGACAAGTTAGCCATGAATTTAAACCTATTCATTATTATGTCATGACTACTTCTATTCCCCTAGTGCCTAAATCCCATATCTGGCAATGGCAAGGACAAACAATCCGTTATCAAACCGCTGGATGTCAGGGTATGCCAATTATTCTGATTCATGGCTTTGGGGCATCCAGTGACCACTGGCGCCATAATTTACCAGTTTTAGCTGCTACCAACCGAGTGTATGCAATTGACTTATTAGGTTTTGGTCAATCTGCCAAACCGACACCTGGAAAACCCTTTGACTATACTTTTTCCACATGGGGGGATCAAATCGCAGCATTTTGCCAGGAAGTGGTTGGTGATGGAGTGGTATTGGTTGGCAACTCCATCGGCTGTATAGTAGCTTTGCAAACTGCCGTCACCCATCCCCAGTTGATTCATGGTATTGGGATGATTAACTGTTCCTTACGCATGTTACATGACCGGAAGTTGTCCGCCGCACCGTGGTATCGTCGGATTGGATCCCGTTGGTTGCAACAACTCTTATCCATCCGTCCCCTAGGGCATTTCTTCTTCCGCCAAATTGCCCAACCTCAGACAATAAAAAAAATATTATTGCAAGCCTATGGTCACCCTGAAGCCGTTACCGATGAATTGGTGGATTTAATTTTACAACCTGCCAGGGATGCAGGGGCAGCGGATGTTTTTTTAGCCTTTATTACCTACTCCCATGGACCCCTCCCCGAAGATTTATTGCCACAGATATCCTGTCCTATATTAATCCTCTGGGGAACTGCTGACCCATGGGAGCCGATAAACTTGGGTCAACAGTTTTCCAATTATGCCAGTGTTAACGCTTTCATTCCGCTGGAAGGAGCGGGCCATTGTCCCCATGATGAAAAACCTGAACAAGTTAATTCCATCCTAATTGACTGGATTCGTCAACTTTAATCCAATTGGGTGATCACTAATTTTGTGACAATCATTTGAGTTTACAAACGGTATTAAACCCATGAATACCCCCGTTAACCTTGGGAAAACTAATCCTAGCCGTCGGCTTTTAGCAATTGAGGATGATGGAGATGTTCAGGATCTTATTAAAATAAGTTTACAAATAACACGTCCTGATT
>CAIUCS010000107.1 GCA_903897715.1 uncultured Synechococcales cyanobacterium | reverse complement strand
TTTATTAAAGGGGCATGGGAACCTGCTGAAAAGGGAGTTTTAAGTCATTGGTCAGACCAACTGGAGTTTTATGCAATGGGGGAAGGCTTTACCTGGGAAACCCAAAACCGCGATCGGGATACAGAGATGGCTCAGATGGCGTGGTCAAAGGCGTTAGAATTGATCCAAAATCCTAACTTCCGCACCATAGTGCTAGATGAAATCAATGTTGCCTTGAAATTAGGGTATCTCAGCACAGAACAAGTGTTGGGGGGGTTGGGTCAGAAACCGGAATCTACCCATGTTATTTTAACGGGGCGGGGGGCTCCGTCTGCTCTCATTGCCAAGGCTGATTTAGTGACTGAAATGACCCTCATTAAACATCCCTTTCGGGAACAGGGGATAAAAGCCCAGCCAGGGATTGAGTTCTAAATCATGGACGAGTAGTCATGACGGCTTTTGCATTACGACGAAACATGGCAGGTTTTATCCGACGCAAAGCAGAGGCAGGGAAACGAATATTCCAGTCATGGTCTGTCAGGTTGGAAAGCTCGTGGAGGCTAGGAGATAAGTTGGAAGGATAGGGTTGAAATTCTTCAATATCGGTGGGTTGGGCAAATCGTTGATTCCATGGACACACCTCCTGACAAATATCACATCCGGCTATCCAACCATTTAAGTGGGGAATAAGGGCGGATGGGAGTTGTTCAGCTCGATTTTCGATGGTATGGTAAGCGATGCACCGGTTGGCATCCACTGCGAAGGCTTTGGGAGATGACATAGATCTATCGACTGCCCGAATTGCTTGGGTCGGGCAGGCACTGATGCACCGGGTGCAGGTACCACAATGGGCATTGTGGGGGTTGTCAGGGGTTAGGGTACCATTGGTGATCACTTCCCCTAATACGACCCAGGAACCAAATTGACGGGTAATGAGGTTGCCATTTTTACCAATCCAGCCTAACCCTGCCCGTTCAGCCCAGGGTTTTTCTTGAATTGGCCCACTATCCACATAGTAACGGGTTAGAATACCTTCCTGTTGCTCTTCCAGCCAGCGAGCAAATAGCTTTAACCGTTTTTCCATGACTCGGTGATAGTCCCGCCCCCTGGCATAACGAGCAATTTTACCATAGACAGGTTGGGTTGGCTGAGGATGGGGAGTGTAGTAGTTGAGAGCAAGTGAAATTAGGGATTGAGCTTCTGGCATGACTTGCAAAATATTGAGACGCCGAGAATCCGCCATCCATCCCATATCAGCGTGATCCCCCCGCTGCAACCATTGGGTTAATCCCCATGATTGAGGAGATTGGCTGCCCAATTCCTTGCCAACTGCAACAAAACCCAACGATTCAATCCAGAACTGCTGTTATCTAGAATCAGGATTTGCCACATTCCACAACTTGACGCTTTTATCCTGACTACCCGACGCAAGAATTTTGCCATCGGGGCTAAAACTAACACTAAAGACTGCTCCCTGATGACCGTTGAGGGTTTCTAACTCCCGACCGGTAGAAACATCCCATAGTTTTACACTCTTATCCCAACTACCCGACGCAAGAGTTTTGCCATCAGGACTAAAATTGAGACTACTGACTGCATCTTGATGACTGTCCAAGGTTTTCAGTTCCTGTCCAGTGGATACATCCCATAATTTGATACTTTTATCAGCACTACCAGAAGCAATGGTTTTACCATCAGGACTAAAACCAACACTGTAGACAGAATCCCGATGTCCACTTAAGGTTTTTAGTTCCTGTCCAGTGGATACATCCCATAATTTGATACTTTTATCAGCACTACCAGAAGCAATGGTTTTACCATCAGGACTAAAACCAACACTGTAGACAGCATCCTGATGCCCGTTAAAGGCTCTAAGTTCTTGTCCAGTCGATACGTCCCATAGCTCTATACTTTTGTCGGTACTCCCAGACACAAGAGTTTTACCATCAGGACTAAAACTAACGTTCAAAACCGTACCCTGATGCCCGTTAATGGTCTTTAGCTCCCGTCCAGTAGCCATATCCCAACTTTTGACACTTCTATCTGTACTTCCCGATGCAATCGTCTGACCATCGGGGCTGAAACGAACACTCAAAACAGATCCTCGATGCCATTTGAATGTATTAAATTCCCGTCCCACAAGAATATCCCAGAATTTTATTTTTCTGTCGGCACTCCCAGACACCAGGGTTTTGCCATTACGGCTAAAAGAAACGTTCAACACATGGGATTGAAATCCTCGAAATGTTTCCAACTCCCGACCAGTGGATACATCCCACAATTTCACACTTCTGTCAGCACTACCAGAGGCAAGGGTTTTGCCATCGGGACTAAATGTAATGCTGCTGACTGAACCGCCGTGCCCCCTGAGAGTTTCCAACTCCCGA
>CAIUCS010000106.1 GCA_903897715.1 uncultured Synechococcales cyanobacterium | reverse complement strand
TTAGAGCGAAGTTGGGAACAAGTAAAACAAGTTGAATCCCAATACCTGCGGAGCCCTTTTTTCAAAGAAGTATACGGACAGGAGCTGGGTATTCTTCCTGGCATGGATCAGGCATTAGGATTGAATCAATTGCGGGAGTATGAAGCGAGGGGTGATTATGATGTGATTATCTATGACGGTATAGGGGATCAAATTACATTACGCATGTTAGGGATTCCAGAAATTTTAAGTTGGTATGTCCGTCGTTTTCGACAAGTGTTAACCACTTCCGATTTCGGTAAAACATTGGGATCCCTGTTGCAACCCCTACTCGGTACCGTACTCAATGTAGATTGGGCTACCGATCTATTTGCCCAGCCAGCCCATTTGGCTGGAGATATCCTCAGTCAGGGTAAAGCCGCGATCGCCGATCCCCATCGAGTCCTTGCCTATTTAATTACCACAGGTGATCCCGCTGCGATCGCCACTGCCCGTTATTTATGGGGAAGTGCTCAACAAATTGGGTTAACCGTAGGGGGAGTATTATTGAATCAGGGTATTCCCCATTGTGGGTCTAGCCTACCAGCAGATGCCTTTTCTCCATTGGTAGTCACCCACCTTCCTGCCCATACCGCCAGTGATTGGCAACCCCTAATCAGTGCTCTACCCAGCCTTACCCCCAATCCCTCGCTTCCCCGTCCCATGACCATTAACCTGATAGAACGTCAGGTCAGTTTATTTTTACCTGGTTTCAACAAAAGCCAAGTAACCTTAACCCAATCGGGACCTGATATCACCATTGAAGCCGGGGATCAGAGGCATAATATTGTATTGCCCCCTGAACTGGCTGGAAAACCAGTAATCGGAGCTAAATTCCACAACAGTTATTTAGTGATTACCTTTGCGAAATGAACCGTTGATGATACCCATTATTTCAACGTTACCGTTAACGTGAATGCAATGTTAATTGAATCACTGCTGCTCCATCCTAATCCATACCCACTATGCCAGAAAGTAACCTAACCCCAACTCCGCCGCCAGCCGATGAACGGGGTGCAAAAACCCGCCAACTGTTGGGTATGAAGGGAGCCCAGACTGGAACTGTTTCCCTGTGGAAAATCCGCCTTCAGCTAATGAAACCCATCACCTGGATTCCATTAATGTGGGGTGTGGTATGTGGAGCGGCAGCATCGGGACAGTACACTTGGACGGTAGAACATGGATTCGTTGCTGCAGCTTGTATGTTGATGTCAGGTCCACTCCTTGCAGGTTATACCCAAACCATTAACGACTTCTACGATCGGGACATTGATGCCATTAACGAACCCTATCGTCCCATCCCCGCCGGGGTGATTTCCATTCCCCAAGTGGTTACCCAAATATTAGTTCTTTTAATCGCTGGGATTAGCATTGCCTATTTACTGGATCAATGGGCTGGGCATTCCTTTCCCACAATTACCGTTCTGGCAGTTTTGGGTTCATTTCTTGCCTATATTTACTCAGCCCCTCCCCTCAAACTAAAACGAAACGGCTGGTTGGGTAATTATGCTTTAGGTTCCAGCTATATTTCCCTGCCTTGGTGGGCAGGTCAAGCCCTATTTGGTGAACTGAACTTTAATATTATCATTTTAGCCTTGGTCTATAGTTTGGCAGGGTTGGGTATTGCAGTAGTCAATGACTTTAAGAGTGTGGAAGGCGATCGCCAGTTAGGGTTACAATCATTACCAGTTATGTTTGGTATCACCACAGCCGCCTGGATTTGTGTCACCATGATTGATCTTTTTCAACTGGGAATTGCAAGTTACCTGGTGGTCATTCATCAAAACTTATATGCCGTCATTTTAATCTTGTTGGTCATTCCTCAAATCACCTTCCAAGATATGTATTTTCTGCGGGATCCCCTCAAGAATGACGTGAAATATCAAGCCAGTGCCCAACCTTTTTTAGTGCTGGGGATGTTGGTGACTGCCTTAGCCATTGGACATAGCCATGGTTAAACCACAAATTCTAGAGTAATGTCCCATTGTTCCGGGAGGTAAGGATATGGGGAAAATAGCGACGGTTAACCCGACGACGGGTGAAATAATTGAGGAGTTTCAACCCCTTACACCCGATGAAATCGAAACGAAGTTGGCTCAGGCAAAGGCAACTTTCCAGGACTATCGGAGGATCCCTATGGATCACCGGGCTCAGTGGTTACGTCAGGCAGCCCACATTTTGGAAACCCAAAAGGAACGGTTTGGGGCACTGATTACCCTAGAAATGGGGAAAACCATCCAATCAGCCATTGCAGAAGTGGAAAAGTGTGCATTGGTCTGTCGTTACTACGCCCAAGAAGGACCTAGGTTCTTAGCTGATTTAACCGTCACTACCGATGCCAGTTATAGTTGTATTCGTTATCAACCCCTAGGGGTGATTCTGGCCGTGATGCCGTGGAATTTTCCGTTTTGGCAGGTATTTCGGTTTGCGGCTCCTCTATTGATAGCTGGCAATGTAGGATTACTAAAACATGCTTCTAATGTTCCTCAATCCGCATTGGCGATTGAAGAAATTCTGCTCCATGCCGGCTTTCCCCTTGGGGCATTTCAAACTTTACTAATTGATGCACATCAAGTGGCAGCAATTGTTAGTGATGAACGGATCAAAGCTGCTACTCTTACGGGTAGCGAAGAGGCGGGCATGAGCTTGGGGGCGGTCTGCGGACATCACTTAAAGAAAACTGTCCTAGAACTGGGGGGGAGTGATCCGTTTATTGTACTTCCCACTGCCGATTTGACTACCGCTGCCACCACCGCTGCTACTGCCCGTTTGATGAATAATGGTCAGTCTTGCATTGCGGCAAAGCGGTTTATATTAGAAAAATCAATTGCCGACGAATTCAGTCAACTGCTGGTGGATCAATTCCGCTTACTGCGGGTTGGAGACCCCATGGATAGAGAGACAGACATTGGTCCCTTAGCTACCCCCAGCATCCTCCATGAACTGGATGGATTAGTACAAACATGTATCCACCAGGGAGCCCGAGTGCTAATTGGCGGAGAGCTATCCCCCCATGTTGGCAACTTTTATCCCCCCACTATCCTGACAGACCTCCCCCTTGGTTCACCCGCCTACCACCAGGAATTTTTTGGTCCGGTTGCCCTACTGTTTCCAGTAGAAGGGCTGGAGGAAGCCATCCAACTTGCAAATTCCACCCCTTTTGGGCTAGGTGCCAGTGCTTGGACGAATGATTCCACTGAACAGGATCGATTGATTCAAGAACTAGAAGCAGGTTCGGTATTTATCAATGGGATGGTTAAATCTGATCCCCGTTTACCCTTCGGAGGAATAAAACGGTCTGGTTACGGCAGGGAATTGGGAGTCCAGGGGTTGTATGAATTTTTGAATATTAAGACAATTTGGATTCATTAATGTATTTTCGTGATTAAAGCCCAAACTGGGTCATACCTATTGAAGTGATTCACAATGCCCAAGTATTTATGCTTAGTGCTTAAATGAACCGCTCCCGATCTCAGTGACCTTGACTTAGTTTAGGGGATCAGGAATGAACTGATTTTGGTTTACAGTTTGGTCATCCAGACCCCCTAAACGTGAATCCTAGTCAATGCAATTAAATTACCGTGTCATCAGGGATAACAGCGTTTTTCAATACAACAACAATGCCACTCCGAATATAGAAACCCTCGCTTTCTCGCTCGGATTCGTCAACCCGATCCTTATTGACAATACAAACATTTTTGCCAATACAAGCATTTTTATCAATAATGGCACGACGAATTAAAGTATTTGAACCAATACCAACGGGAACTTTGCTGTTCCCTGTCAACAATTGACGATGTTCACGGTCTTGATAGAGGTCAGCACCCATAAGTAGGGAGTCTTCAATGGTGGAACCTTCTTCAACTCGAGTGCGAATACCCAATACCGAATGATGAATCCGACATTTTTTGAGTAAACAACCTTCCCCAATCATTGATTCCGTAATTTGGCAATCTAACAATTTTGTTGGCGGCAAATAACGACTACGGGTATAAATTGGTGCATCTTCGTCGTAAAAGCTAAAGGGTGGATCTGGTTGACGGGTCAAAGCTAAATTAGCTTCATAAAATGACTCAATAGTCCCAATATCTTCCCAATAACCATTAAACAAATAGGCTTGAAGCTGATGGGTTGCTGCGGAAGCAGGAATAATTTCTTTCCCAAAGTCCGTTTGCTCAGGGGAGCGATTCAACAAATCAACTAAAACTTGCTTATTAAAAATGTAAATGCCCGTAGAGGCAATATAAGGTGATTCTTTCGCCTGATCAGGGGTCAACCCTAATACGGTTGTATCGACCCGCATTTTACGCAGGTCATCCCCCTTCGGTTTTTCACTAAAATTTAAAACTTGTCCGGACTCATTAATTTTCATCAAGCCAAAACTAGAAGCCCTACGACCGTCAATTGGCACAACTGCCAGACTGATGTCAGCATTGGTCTCCCGGTGATGGGCTACAAAGCTGCGGAAATCCATGCGATAGATATGATCACCGGAAAGAATCAAATATTGATCCACATCCCATTCCTGAAGTAGCCATAGATACTGCCGCACCGCATCAGCAGTTCCTTGAAACCAATTCGGATTTTCTGTCGTTTGTTGAGCGGCTAAAACTTCCACAAACCCATCAGAAAACCCCGAAAAATTATAAGTTCGGGATAAGTGACGGTTTAACGAAGCAGAATTAAACTGGGTCAGGACATAAATTTGGTTGATTTCAGAATTGATGCAGTTGCTGACAGGAATATCAATTAAACGATATTTCCCTGCCAGAGGTACAGCCGGTTTAGCACGCCGCTTGGTTAGCGGGTACAGACGGGTGCCGGCACCACCCCCGAGAATAATCCCTAAAACTCGTTTCACAGAACCCCCCAACTGCGTATTTCATTGATCCCTAACATTTAATTTTCTGACTGGACGGTCAAATTAGCAAGTTAGATTAGGTAACATTTCAGTAAATATTACAACTCGTTAAGCCAGTCTTTTTTGGAAATTTACGGGAGCGAACCATGATACACTAAGCTTCTAATATAAAAAGTACCTAATTTTTTTAAGAATACCTTGGGGGAAAAAGGTTCATGCGGGATGCAATCACAAGTTTAATCAAGACCTACGATATTACAGGTCGTTATTTAGACCGGGATGCAGTTGATTCTTTGAAGGCTTATTTCGCCACGGGAGCCGCAAGGGTGCAGGCTGCATCAATTATTAACGGCAACGCTGCTTCCATTGTCAAACAGGCAGGGTCTCGGTTATTCGACGAGGTGCCTGAACTCATTCGGGCTGGGGGGAATGCCTATACCACGCGTCGTTATGCAGCCTGCCTCCGAGATTTAGATTATTATCTTCGCTATGCCAGCTATGCCCTAGTAGCTGGAAATACTAATGTTCTGGACGAACGGGTTTTATTGGGTTTACGGGAAACCTATAACTCCTTAGGGGTTCCCATTGGTCCTACGGTGAGGAGTATTCAAATTCTTAAAGAAGTGGTTAAGGAAGAATTTGCCTCTGCTGGATTTAGTGACGTGGGATTGATTGATGAGCCCTTTGAGTACTTGGCTCGTGAATTAGCAGAAAAAAATATTTAATTCCCGAAGTAATGGATCTTACCCCTCTCCGTTTTGGAGGCTTTTTGGTTTCTAGTACCGCTCGGTCTGATTGGTTGGGTAATTGCCCAAGGGCTTTTTAAGATAACTTGGGTCGCGGAACCAAGAGCCTTCCTGCCAAAAGTCGGGAGAAATATCAATAACATAGCAAGCTTTAAGGAGAAATTTTCCATGGCCCGCCTCTATTACGATGCTGATGCCAATTTAGATTTACTTGTCGGTAAAACAGTGGCAATTATTGGATATGGATCCCAAGGACATGCCCATGCCTTAAACCTGAACGATAGCGGTGTGAATGTGGTTGTTGGGTTGTACCCCGGTAGTAAGTCTGCCTCTAAGGCTGAAGCAGCGGGTTTAAGGGTACTCAGTGTTGCTGAAGCTACTACTGCCGCCGACTTGATCATGATTTTATTGCCCGATGAAGTACAAAGAACCGTTTATCAGGAAGAAATTGTTCCCAACTTGAAACCTGGTAAAGCCTTAGCCTTCGCCCATGGCTTTAATATCCATTTTGCTCAAGTCATTCCTCCACCCTTCGTCGATGTCCTTATGGTCGCTCCCAAAGGTCCTGGACACTTAGTACGTCGCACCTATGAACAAGGGGAGGGAGTTCCTTGTTTATTTGCTGTTTTTCAAGATGCTACTGGACAAGCCCGCGATCGCGCCTTAGCCTATGCCAAAGGAATTGGTGGCACCCGAGCTGGTATTTTAGAGACCACTTTCCGTGAAGAAACTGAAACCGATCTATTTGGTGAACAAGTTGTACTATGCGGCGGTTTAAGTGCTTTGATCAAGGCTGGGTTTGAAACGTTGGTGAATGCTGGTTACCAACCAGAACTGGCTTATTTTGAATGTTTACATGAAGTGAAATTAATTGTAGACCTTGTGGTTGAGGGGGGACTAGCAAAAATGCGGGATAGCATCTCCAATACCGCAGAATATGGAGACTATACCAGGGGTCCTCGCATTGTTACTGATGCCACCCGGTCTGAAATGGAAAAGATTCTACAGGAAATCCAATCCGGTCAATTTGCCCGGGAATTTGTCTTAGAAAATCAGGCTGGTAAACCTGGATTTACAGCAATGCGTCGTCAAGAAGCTGAACATCCCATTGAAGAAGTCGGCAAAGACCTACGGGCTATGTTTAGTTGGTTGAAGAAAGTGTAGTTATTTACCATTAACTCCATCCCCAACCAGATTAACTTCTAAAGTATATCCTAGGGGTTAATCTGGTTCTCAGGGATTAGTGGGTTTAGTTAGGAATAACTACATTTAATGCCGACTCAAGGGTTTCAGCCATGGCAATACGATCGCCATAGGCAACCACCACTCGGGCTAGGGTGGGTAAACTATTTTGTTCGGCTTCTAAGTAGATTGGTTCCACATAGAGTAAAGACTGTTCAATGGGAACAACTAACAAATTACCTTGAATTACCCGGGAACCCTTCCGATTCCATAGGGAAATTTGTTGTGAAATCAATGGGTCTTGATTAATACGAGCTTCAATTTGGGCAGGACCGAAGACTAATCGTTGTTTCGGAAATTGATAAAGCAATAGTTTCCCATATTCCGTCCCGTCAGAACGACCCGCCAGCCAGCCAATCAAATTATTACGTCCAGTGGGGGTAAAGGGCAGGAGGAGGATAAATTCTTCTGATTTGGCTTGAGGCAGTTTCGTAATTAGGTAATAGGGTTCAACCACTTCTTCAGTGTGTCCATAGATTTCTTTTGGAATCTGCCACAGGTCTTCACGATTATAAAATTCTTGTGGATCATTCATATGATAAGTCAGCAGTCGTTCTGACTGAATGCGAAAGAAGTCTGTAGGATAGCGAATATGACTACGAATTGCAGGGGGCATTGCAGTCAGGGGTTGAAAGGTATCAGGGAAAATGTGACTCCATGCGGTAATCAGTGGATCAGTGGGGTCTGCAATATAAAACCGGGTAGTACCATGGTACGCATCAACGACCACCTTCACTGAATTGCGGATGTAATTAAATCCAGTTCCATGATCTACAGCGTTACCTTTAGGGAGATAAGGGTCGGAGTATGGGTAATAATCACTGAGGGTATAGGCATCTAAAACCCAATATAAGTACTCGTTTTTTGAAAGATGACTAGGTTGTCTGTTGAGGGGACGGAATAATTGGGCATCGGCTACCACTAAATAGGGAGAACTATCGAATTGTAAAAAAGGAGCGATCGCCCGTACCCTTTCCAGAATATTCCGGCGAAATAATACCTTGGTTTTAGACGTAACTTGACGAGACAACCATAACTGCCAATCCTTTAGAAAATATGCAATCATGGCTCGTCGCCAAGGAGAATTGATTATAACACCCCCCTTACCATCGTAGGTATTATAAGCATTTCCATCTGCCGTGGGATAATCTAATTCCCGGACACCGGTGCCCGTAATCACATGATGATTAGTTAACTCTCCATAATAAATCCGGGGATGACCGATGGGCAAACTGGCACGAATTTGTTCATTAGCGGTTCCTAAATTCCCTCCATCCCTAGTCTGATCTACCCCGGTTGACCCTGAATCTAGGGCAATATCTTTGACGAAATAATCTGGCAACCCACCGTTTCCTGCTCGGTTGACCGGGCTCAAGGTAAAGCCATAGCCGTGGGTATAAATTAAATGACGGTTGATCCATGTTTGAGCCAACGTGGGAATTGATTGGGTATCTAATTCACGGGCGGCAATGAGTACTTGCTGCTTTTCCGGTGGAGATGAGGGGGGAATGAACAACCTTGAGGGAGAGAACTGCTCAATTTTCCCTGCTTTAGTCCATTGACCATCCTGGCTTGTCTTATGTAAGGTATATCGATCAATATCGGCATCATAAAACCGATAGTAGGGACGAATTTGTTGAAGTTGACGATTTGTTTGAAGTAGGGGACGTTTATCCCAAAGCCGAATATTTTTTAGGGTTAGTTCATTTCGGTCTAGGTTCCCTTGATTGAGGCTGCCGATGGGATCAAAGGCTTTTACCTCTAATTGATGCAAACCAAAACCTGCCTGGGTAAAGGTAATTCCGCGATGGATATAGGGGGATTCTCGAGCTAATTCATTGGGTTCCACAACCATTTGCTGAATTATGGCTGGTAAGCCATAGCCAGCGACGACTGATACAATGAAAAACAATGAAAGGGGGTATAGGAAGGATGCGGAGAAGTAAGGATAGGAGTCCCTTTTATAAGGGGCAGTCCGGTATCGGGATGGCCAGAAGCAAGACCGTAGTAACAAAAAAAAGGAGATGGATAATGCCAAAAGACTGAGGATGGTATTAACTGGCAGTTGGATGTGGATATCCGTAAACCCTGCCCCATAAATTGAACCACGGGGGGAATACAGGAGTTGAAAACGGGATAACCAAAATCCGAAGGCAATCATCATCATCAACCAACCCCCCAGGGCATGAATATGACGCAGTTGGGAAGAGGAAAATCCAACAAACTGACCTTGGCTAAGACTATCTCCAGATAGCAGGTAAATTAAAACCACAGAAAGTAAGGCATAGAGGGAAATCCCCCCTAACCAAAACCATAGGAGTCGCCAAACAGGTAGCTGAAAAATATAAAAACTTAAATCATTGACAAAAACAGGATCATCTTGCTGGAATGGAACCCCGTGGATGGCTGGAATCACTCTGATCCATAGTTCTGAAGCAATCCATCCGAACCCCAACCCCGCCATAACCCCAGTTGTCCTTAGGGTGGACAGGGGTTGCCACAGTAACCCCACGACCAACCCTAGCAATACCCCCCCTTGCCATGGATGGCGGAGTAAATCTGATCCTTCTTGCCCAAGCACTGATAACTGGAAGGGTAAGGGTAGGGGGGGTAGGGGGCTGTGGGAGGGAAGTTGACTAAAACCTATCCCCACCTTACAAAGGTATAGGATCAAACCAGCTAACAAAAAGGTAATTCCACCACCAAGAATGAATAATCCCGGCAGTTTCAGGTGATACGAATGTTTCGGGGGAACGGGGGTAAATCCATTTATGGGCATGGGATGTTTCCACCGGTTTGCCAAGGCTAAATTTCCTAACAATAACCCCCAGGTGATAAGTAATACCCCCCCCGCCAGTTCCAATCGAAACAATAACCGCTGCCAAAACAGGTGGTTATACCCTACTTCTGCATACCACAGGGATTCCACCCCAATGGCGATGGCTCGATCCAGACTAATGAATGTACAGATTAATGTAAAGATCCCGACCATCCACACTGCTAATGGATTACTCCTAGCCCTGGGATGGAGTTTTTTTAGATGGTCATCCATTACAGAATTTTTAGTTTTCAATAAATTCTATCTCTTTTCCTGCAGACAAAAGCCATATCTGATTAATATAGAAATCAAAGCTGCACATTTGACCGAGCTTGATGAATTGGACTGATTCAGGGAATATGGGTATGACTGTACGGCGATTGATTTTAGGTTTACTAACGGTATTGGCGATCGCATTGATGGGTTCATCTCTAATTCAGAGTTGGAATCAACCTCAAATCGAAAATCAATTAGAGTTATATCAAACTAATTTAATTCTACATGCCTCGGAATGGACACCAGATGCTGATAAAACATCAAATTTAACCATTGTGCGTCAAACATTAGTTGGTACAGACCCCATAGAGGCAGTATTCCATAGTTATCAGGATAGTCGCCAATCAGTGGAGAAAAATTTGGAGTCATTGTTACCAAACCCTAATGAACGTCCATCCCCATCGTCACAACCCCCAGTATCTGAAGCAGGTGTTCCCACAACAAAATCCATCCGTCGTTTAAAGGGACTCTTGAACCAATTTGATCTAAAGATTGGTATTCTACAAACCCAACTAGATGAAGTTGACGGAGCCATTGGGACTTGGAGCAACCTCACTGCTCGTCTCCAGTCTTCGATCCCTATGAATGCTGATATTGATGCCATTGATAGCTATACGGCTACCCTGCTGACAGGGATGTGGAGCCAACCACCCCGATTACTGCCAGATGGGGAACAGTGGCTCAATACCCATTTAGAGGGTTGGTTTCGCTATAAAACGCTAACTCGTTTATATGAACTACAGCAACGACAAGATAGCTTAAATACCTTACAAATTGAGCAGCAGCATCTAGCATTGCAGGCATTACAGCAACTCCTAGCTATCAGCGCCTTACCCATAGGTGGGTGTTTCATGGGAGGAGGCTTAATTATTTTTCTCCTGATTCAGAAATTACTCACCGGTGACCGTGCTATTTTATCTCAGAACGGCAACCGCCCCTTCCCCATCCCTTGGGACTGGGAGATGATTTGGCAGATAGGGGTGGGGTGTTTCTGGTGTATCGGTCAGGTTGTAGTGGGACAAATCTTGGTTCCTGTTATATTTCGTCTGTTTCAGTTACAGGTTGATGGTAATCCTCGCTTACAAGCTTTTTCAATTTTAGTCTACTATGTCCTGGTTGCCCTGAGTGTAATTCTTGCAATATATTGGTCTGTCGAACGATATGTTCCCCTCCCAGAGGGGGCATTACCTATTTCCTTGAGTGGCAAATGGTTTTGGTGGGGCTTGGGGGGGTATTGTACTGCCTTGCCCTTAGTAATTTTAGTATCTTTTGTCAATCAAAAAATTTGGCAAGGGCAGGGAGGAAGTAACCCCATCCTCCCCATCGCTTTAGAGGATAAGGATCCCATTGCTGTCTTCATCTTTTTTGTGACTGCTGCAATTGCTGCTCCCCTATTCGAGGAGTTTTTATTTCGGGGCTTACTCCTTGGCTCCCTAACACGTTACCTATCCATGGGATGGGCGATCGCCCTCAGCGGGTTCATGTTTGCCCTAGTACATTTAAATGTTTCGGAGGTACTCCCTTTGACCATCTTAGGAATGGTGTTGGGGTTTGTTTATAGCCGTTCCCGCAACCTACTGGCTCCCATCCTTCTGCATGGGCTATGGAATGGTGGCACCTTGGTCAGTTTATTTATTTTGGCAAACGGTGGGGGATAGGAAGGTTTCAAAATAACCTCAATCTTTACTTATTTTGGTTATGGGACAGGAAAGTATCTTAAGCCTTCTATTCATTCCCCTCCTTTCCATCGGTGGTTATTATTGGGAATCCATCTATAAAATCAAAATTCAGCCCAAGGTCTGTCACTGCGTCAGACTGGGATTCTACAGAATAATCCAGGAAATTGGATGGATGAATGGTTAAATTAGTAGGATGAAGATAACGATTGGTGGCTTCATTGGGGGTATCAGATAAGAAATTAGTTTCGTTGAGTTTTTCATAAAAATCAATAATAAATTGATCCCGGGTCAGAGCTTCACTACTTTGAATGAGTTTTTGTACTTCATTACCAACCCCAGTATAAATCTTAGCTTCCCCAATAGCATCCAAAACCTGAGCTTCTCCTAAACGAGCAATGACGGAAATACCAGGAAATTCTGCAATCTGTCGGTAAAGGTCTAATGATTGATTATAGTAATCTAGTGCCTCAGTAACTTGACCCATTAACTTCAGTACATCCCCGATGGCTTTTTGTCCATCAGCTTCTCCAAGTTCAGCAGTAAACGTTTCCGATGGGAATTCTGCCACTTGCCGATAGAGAACAACAGATTTTTCATAATAGTCTAAGGCTTCAGTATTATGCGTTAGAGAAAGGAATGTGTCTCCAATAAACCTTAGGGTTTTTGCCTCTCCCAATTGAGCCCGCAAGCTACCATTCGGGTAGTCCCTAATGTGATGGTAACGGCTTAGGGCTTCTTGAAACTGAGTTAATGCCATGTCGGGCTGGTGTAATCTTTTTTGTAGCTGACCAATTCCAAGTAACGCATCTGCCTCTCCTAACGGAGCGCGAATGTTTCCCAGCAGGGTTTTACCAAACTGATGATAAAGCTGAAAGGCATGTTGGTAATTATCCATTGACTCTGTATAGTGGCTTAGACGTTCTTGGACACCAGCAATGGACATAATGCTGTGGGCTTCCCCCATCCGTGCGTCGGAGCTTTCAATGACATTAGCAGGAATTTGACGATAGTATTCCAGCGCTTTTTCATAAGTTTTAAAAGCCTGACTGTGCCGGTTTAATTCTAGCAAAACGTCACCGATAGCTCGGGTGGTTGCTGCTTCCCCTAATCGGGCAGTCCACCGATGGTTGAGGTAAGTTCCTACTTTTCCATACAACTCAAGTGCTTGTTCATAATTTAATAGGGCATTTGTACCTTGGCGAAGATAATAGAGGACATCCCCTATTGCCTTCGCCGTATGGGCTTTACCCAAGGAGTTGCCAATTAACCGATATTGTTCAAAAGCCTGTCCATAGGTTCCCAAAGCCTCATTGCTCGCTTTGATCGCTTGTTGAACATCCCCAATTGCTTTAAGGGCATCGGCTTCTCCAAGTTGAGCTTGCGCTGACACAATGGGAGATTCCCTCAAATCTTGATAAATGACGATCGCCTGGGCATAAATACTAAGGGCATCGGTACTCCGACTGAGGGATTGTAACACATCCCCCATCGCCTTAAGGGTATGAGCTTCTTTTAAGCCCGTAGCAATTGTTTCAGCAGGAACTTGTGCAATGGAATGATAAATATGGACTGCTTGTTCATAATGGACAAGAGCTTCTGCACTACGGTCAAGAAAATGAAGTACGTTAGCGATCGCTACTAAAGTACTTGCCTTACCTAAGAAAGACCGTAAATTATCTGATCGAAGTTCACCAATCTGATAGTACAATTCTATGGATTGTTCGTATAATCGGATAGCACTACTATAGCGTTGCAAGCATTGCAGCCCGTCCCCCATTGACTTAAGTGCTTTCGCCTCGGCAGCCATCGCTCGTAGTCTATCAGCTCTATCAGCATAAGATTCTTGAATTTTTCGATATAATTGAATAGCTTTTGCATAATGGGTGATGGAGTCTGGGGTTTGCTCGATCGATTGTAATATATCCCCAATTCCTTGCAAGGCATCCGCTTCCCCAAAATAGGCTCGTTTACTTAAGCCAGGGATGGTATTACTCTTTTGATATAGTCTGACCGCTCGACGATAACTGGTCAGGGCATCCCTATCTTGCTTCAAGGTCTGATAAATATCTCCAATACATTTTAAGGCAGATGCTTGACCTAATCCGTCTTGAAGTTTGAGGCATAATTCCAGACTTTTTTGATAATAGGAAATTGCTTCACACGGATGATCAAGAAAGTTATTGACATCTCCAATGGATTTAAGTACTTGAGATTCTTTAGTTTCGTCATCAATTTTACGGAAAATTTTTAGTGCTTGATTGTAATAACTGACAGCTTCTTGGGGATAATTGAGTAATTGGAGGACATCACCAATCCTTTTAAGAGCGTTTGCCTCTTTTGGAATATCTCCTAATTCTCGATAAATTTGAATCGATTGTTCATATTCTTCTAATGCTTCAGAATAGGGGTAAATTTCTCCCAATACTCGGTTTAGTGCAGGGACATTAGAGTAATTAGCTGGCTGTGGACTTGAGTCTAATGGAGGGAATAAACTGTCAGGAATCGTTTCCAATTGGGGGGAATTCAATTCAGTCGGAGTCAACACAGAATTTCGAGAATAGGCTTTAGAGTCAAAATGTTCATAACTCCGATTATTCACTGCTCCATACTCAAATACCTCTCCAAATTGGTCTATACGATTCTTCGACATAGATGCCTCCATGAAAAATATGATAAACAGTAGCGTGTTCTTCCAATAGAACTATTTGCCACTCTTGGCATTTCCAACTAAGCCTTAACTCAAAACCCCTGCTATTAGGAAAGTAAACTAGAAACTTAATTATAGTCTACCCTCTGTTCTACAAGACCAGAAGGATTAATCCGTATATCTACAAAACTATTGATTAGGGTGAACCTATCATCAACCTGACCACCCTAGAGTAATCATGAATTAAGTAGTTTCTGTTATACTGTCACTATTATTTAACCAATGAACTCCATTGGGTGCGTAACTCAGCGGATAGAGTAGCTGCCTTCTAAGCAGCGAGCCGCAGGTTCGATCCCTGCCGCACCCGTACTCCAATCGTTTAATTTCACATATCCTCCCAGGGGGGATATGTAATATGTTATGTTAAAATTGATTAACAATAAAATTTCTGTGGATTCCCCCTTTGTTTGTCTATTCACCCCGTTCCCAATCACCTGATCCGTCTCCCGATGAGCTAATTGCCGGGGAGTCTTACCCATCTTCCCAATTCCTCATGTCTCTACTTGCCTGTTTCAGGGTTAAGCAATGGCATTTAGGTGTGTGGACCGGACTTTTCTTAGTTTCAGTACCTGTTTTCTTTGAGGCTCCCTTAGTTCGGCAATTTCCCTGGCTCAGCCTTGTCCTAACTATCCTATGGATTAGTGTTAGCCTTTTTCTAACTACCCATCATCTGACCCAGTCATGGGGGGATTTAATGATGGGGTTTAGCTGGAGTTGGTTAGCGGGTTCCATTTACTGGGGATGGTTTCGCTGGGAACCCCTTTTACATTTGCCCATAGAAGCCATCGCTCTTCCATTAGCCATAGGTTGTATCCTAAAGAATCAATACCTCCTAGGAAGTTGGTTTTATCTAGGGTCTCTCTTGGGAACAGCAATGACAGATATTTACTTTTACTTGGTTGGTCTTGCCCCCCATTGGCGAAAATTGATGGCACATCCAGAAATGACTGGCTCCATCTTACATTCGGCCATCGCTGACATAATGACTCCCTGGGGAATAGGATGGGTCATCATTTTAGGGATAACCTTATTAACCCTCAGTCTATTTACTGGGCGTTCCCAATCCATTCCCCAACGTATTGTCAGCGGCACTTTAATCGGGACGCTTTTAGTGGATGGACTGTTTGGATTAACTGCCATCCTATCCAAGTAAGATTGGGGAGAATATCTTGGGTTACCTAAGGTCTACATACAAATAATCCCTTTAACCTTCGGAATGTCGGTTAAAGGAAAGGCGTTTCCTTATTAAGCATACCTGCCTACTGCATCCAGCCAAATGAACGATTTATCAATCGTTGGGTCATGAGTCCGTAGATGCCTTGTATTGTGAGACTGGTGAGCACTACTAAGGTAGACATGGCTGCTGCGGCGGCTGTTTCCCCTGCATCCTCCAGATTTACAATGGCAACGGTAGCCAACAACAAACCGGGTGCAGAATAAAGGAAAACTAACGCTGAGACCGTGCGTAATGAATTGACAAAAAGATACACTACAGTTTGGGAAAGGGCTGGTAAACAAAGGGGTAAGGTGACCCGTACCAAGGTGATGTAAAAGGGTACCCTCATAGAAGCGGCGATCGCTTCAAATTCTGCATCAATTTGCTTCAAAGCGGTACTAAGAGTAACGAAACTAACCGTATGGTAATGGATAACATTGGCAATGACTAATAAAATAATACTGGTATAAATACCATTAAAAGGATTGGGTATGGATAAATCCGTAAATGGGAGAATTAAGGATGGCAAGTTGAAAAAGAAAATATATGAAAGACCAACCACCATCCCCGGAAGAGCATTTGGCAATGTAGAAAGAAAGGTAATAAATGACCGTAATTGATTCCAACCAGGGGTTTTCTCAACTAAATAGGCGGTTAAGAAAATGACAATCGTTCCAAAACCAGCGGAGTAAAGTGCTAATTGGATACTATTCCAAAAAGGTTCAATTCCAGTTGAACCAGCCACATTAACATTGTAATTATCCAAAGTAAATTGTAATAAACGTGGGTCATTGAGGTTGTACCAAACCTTAACAAAAGATGCAAAGATGGAAGTACCCAATACACTGAGGATGACCAGGGAAATAAAGCCACAGAAAACGAAAAAAACTAAGTCAGGAAAAAGATTTGGTTTCGGTTTTAGGGGAACAACTTTAGCACCTACTAACGCAATTTGTCGTTGTTCCACAATGCGATTGACTACGAATACTAAGAGGGTAGGTAAAACCAGTAATACACTGACAGTGGCTCCCATGGCAAAGTTTTGTTGACCAATTACCTGTTTGTAGACATCGGTGGCAAGGACATTGAATTGACCACCAACCACAATGGGAACTCCAAAATCTGTAAAGGCTTGGATAAAGCAAACCAAAATTGCACTTAGGAGCCCATAACGGATGCCTGGCAAGGTTACTTGTAAAAAGGTTCTCCAATTTGGAGTTTTTAGAGACTGAGCCGCTTCATAAAGGCGAGCGTCGGCAATAGTTAAGGCAGTTGTGAGGATAATAATGGCTAATGGTAAACAATCTAAGGTATCTCCTAATAAAATGCCATTGAAGCCATAAAGCTGAATATTAAAACTTGGATCAAAGCCAAATCGATCCTGAAAAAAACCAAAAAACCCCCTAGTCAGTATTCCTTGGTTGCCGAAAAGATAGATTAATCCGATGCCATGGGTTACGGAAGGGATGGATATGGGTAATAGGAAAAACATACGAAACATCCCCTTCCCTGGAATGGCAGTGCGGGTGAGGGCATAGGCACATATAAAGCCAATGCTGACACTGGTAAAAGTACTGGCGATCGCCACCTGAAAACTATTCAGCAGAGATGTGGATAGGGATGGGGTAGTAAAATACTCTAGATAATTCAAAAGTCCAATCCATTGGCCATCGGAATTTTGAAAACTCCGAGCTACCAATTGATAAATGGGAAATAGAATTGCTACCGTCAGCCAACAGAGGATCAAGAATAATAGGGATCGTCGAATCCAATCTTCCAAGGTCAAAATTTGGGAAGTAGGCTGTGGGGTCATGTACCCTCCCTCGCAAAAACCCGAATTGAATCCATAGGAAGATGAATGGAAAGGAGTTCACCCACAGATATGTTCAAGTCCCTAGACACACTGGCTGGCAAGTCCATCCACAGTACTTCCCTTTCTTTTCCATCTGGGGTCACCCCAGATGGGGAATGTAAACCCATGGTCACACGTTCCATGGCTCCTAAATATTCAATCCCTTTAACCCTTGCTTTAACAATATTGTCACCCATGGCATGGGTTTCAGCTAATCGCACATCTTCCGGGCGAATGGCTAGTTGGATGGGGTTACCTGCAGGAACAGGAACATCGTGGAGACGAATCCCATAGCCACAACAATCTGCCCATCCTATTCCCTTGACAATGGCGGGCAGAAAACTCATGGCTCCGATAAAACTACCTACGAAATGGGTGGTAGGATGACGGTAAACTTGGGAGGGAGATGCTAATTGTTCGATTACCCCCCGATTCATCACTGCTATGCGATCCGCCATGGTTAACGCTTCAATTTGGTCATGGGTGACCATAATCGTAGTGATGCCTACCCGCCGTTGCAATTGACGAATTTCTTGGCGTAAACTTACCCGCACCTGAGCATCTAAAGCAGAAAGGGGTTCATCTAGTAATAACAGTCCCGGGGAAAGGGCGATCGCCCGAGCTAAGGCAACCCGTTGCTGCTGCCCCCCAGACAGTTGGGACGGATAGTGATGTCCATGGCTAGGCAGACCCACTAAATCTAATAATTCCTCAGTCCGTCTTCGGGTCTCAACGGGAGATTTTTTAAGATTTTGAAGACCAAATGCAATATTTTGAGCAGCAGTTAAGTTGGGAAATAACGCATAGGATTGGAATACAATACCAAAGTCACGACGAACCGCAGGCAGTCGTGATATATCCTTACCCCCTTGGATAATAACCCCTTGGTCTTGTTGTTCCAGTCCTGCAATAATTCTGAGCAGGGTAGTTTTACCACAACCACTAGGACCGAGTAAACAAATAAACTCACCCTGCTCAATTTCCAGATAAATGCCACCTAGAGCAATAAACTGACCAAATTTCTTAGAAATCCCTTCTAATTGAAGATAGGGATTGGTCATGGTCACCACCTTTATTTGGGTACAGACTTGCTATCATACTTTTCAGTCCATTGCTTTAGAATCCGGTCTCGGTTCTTTGCCATCCAGCGGAAATCATTTTTGATCAACTGTTTTTCAACATTAGCTGGGTAACCTGCTGGAATTGCAGTTTTAGTCGGGATAGCCGTGACCGGGTAGTTTTTCGCATACTCTACCATCACTGGCTCGGTAATTGCCCAATTTAGAAAGGTTTTAGCACCTGTTTTGACTTGAGGTTTCTTAATTAGAGCATTGGCTTCAATATCCCAACCCGAACCTTCTTTGGGGAATACCGCTTCTATAGGTCCTCCCTTTGCTTTTTCTTGGATAGCTCGGTAGTCGAAGGAAATACCAATTGCATATTCTCCATTCGCCGCCTGACGACAGGGCTTAGAACCAGAATGAACATACTGGGCTATATTTCCGTGGAGTTTATCCAAATATTGCCAACCCCTTGTTTCCCCCATCATTTGTAAAATACCGGCAACGGAAAGATAACCAGTACCAGAAGATGCAGGGTTGGGCATTACAACCATTCCCTTATAAATGGGTTTACCTAAGTCAGCCCAAGAGGTAGGTAAGGGCACATTCTTTTTCTTCAGTTCAGCGGTATTGACACAAAAAGCAGACATCCAGGCATCAATGCCTACCCAACTTGGAACCTTATCAGCATCGCGGAAGTTAGGACGCACCCGATTTAAACCTTTAGGAGCAAATTGCTGTAGCATACCCTGGCTTTCGGCAATAAGAAGACTACTGGCAGCTAACCCCCACACCACATCGGCACGGGGATTACTCTTCTCAGCTAATAGTTTAGCCGTGACAACACCAGTGGAATCCCGCACGATTTCTACATCAATGTTGGGAAATTCCTTCTTAAACATTGGTAAATAGACAGCAACCTGATCATTCTCTAAAGCGGTATAAACCGTAATCTTTTCCTTATTCTGAGCCACCAGGCTAGTGGAAGCACCAATGGTGGATAAGATGCCCACTAACGACAAACAGGTGAATAATAGCTTTTGGTAACGCTTCACAGTCTTCCTCTCCTCTTTGTCCGAAAATAACCCATCTCGTAAAAAGTACCATTTGGAGTTGTGGTAAGACTTTAAGAATAAGATAAATAATCGTAACCTTTCGATTAAGCTTAGACGACCCAATGATTTAATATTTTTCCAGCTATTAAAAAGTAGGGTTAATTCTGGGTTAAGGATGGAGTATTTCCAATGTTACCCACTAAGTTCCATAATGCTTGGAGAGTATCCCAACGTTCCACGGTTGCCTTCATCCTCTAACCCCTTCTCCCAGAATGGGAGAGGGATCTAGGGTGAGGGCTACAAAGTCGGGATGCACCAATGCTTGGGTTAGTTAAATTCTCCAGTTCTCTGGGCAAAGGTGAATCCATCCACCCTTGCCAGGGGTTTCCCAACTTCCCTTAGGGGGGTGGATTATCCATGATACATTTCTTCTGAAATAGGATGGAGGTAACAGTGAATTATCACACCGACGTTGCGATCATTGGTGCTGGCATCGTTGGATTAGCCCATGGGATTGCCGCTGCCCAACGGGGATTGCAAGTATGTGTTTTTGAGCGTAGTCACAAAGCAGTGGGTGCCTCCATCCGCAACTTCGGCATGATTTGGCCCATTGGTCAACCGACAGGGCAGTTGTTAAAGAGAGCATTACGAACCCGGCAAATTTGGTTGGACATTGCCCCCAAAGCGGGGATTGCCATTGAACCATCCGGTTCATTACATCTGGCTTACCGTCCTGATGAAATGGCAGTATTGGAGGAATTTGTTCAAACCCGTGAACAATCTGATACTGAACTTGCCCTGTTGTCAGCTGCAGAAGTAGGAACAAAAAGTACTGCCGCCGTAACCGATGGGTTATTGGGTGGACTTTGGAGTGGAACTGAAGCAATTATCAACCCCCGCCAAGCCCTATGGACTTTGCCAGACTACTTGACCCATGCCTACGGTATTAATTTTTATTTTAATCAAACAGTTACTGAGGTTCGCCATCCTGATTTCCGTGTAGGAGGCGATCGCTGGCAAGCTGACTTGATTTTAATTTGTAGTGGTAGTGATTTTGAAACCCTTTATCCCCATATTTATCAACAATTTCCCATTACTAAATCTAAATTGCAGATGATGTCCACCGTCCCCCAACCCCATCACTGGCGTTTGGGTCCATCCCTTTGCAGCGGGTTAACCCTAACCCATTATCAGGCTTTTGCCCATTGTCCATCCCTAACTGCACTGAAAGACAGAATTCAACAAGAAACTCCCCATTTCCCCCAGTGGCATATCCATGTCATGGTGGCGCAAAATGCAACTGGAGAATTGATTATTGGTGATTCCCATGAATATGGACTGAATCCTGAACCGTTTGACCGAGAAGAAATTAATTCTTATATTTTAAATTATTTACAAACCTTTGCACGATTCCCAGATGGGGCGATCGCTGAACGGTGGCATGGCATCTATGCCAAGTTGCCTGGTAGGTCAGAATTGATTATTCACCCCGAACCAGGTGTAACAATTGTTAATGCCTTAGGGGGCGCAGGCATGACCCTGTCATTCGGATTAGCAGAAGAGGTCATTGCATCATTGGTCAACCATTAGTTTAATGATGCAATGACCTTTTTCCGTCCTAGGGTCAAAAAAACCTGCCATGGATGATTTTTCTATGGATTTATAATTGGTCAGGGAAGAACTTTCCCTTTTAATCAATGATTACTATATTTCTAATCCACCTATGTCCACTCAACTAGTCATTTTTGACATTGCCGGCACCACCTTACTCGATAATAATCATGTTGCCACCGCGCTCCAATCCGCCTTTTCCCAATTCCACCTCACCATTAGCCTGGAAGTAGCCAATAGGGTAATGGGATACCCGAAACCAGTGGCAATTTCCATGTTGCTACAAAGTCAATTTAAACAACGCCACGAAGCCTCTGATCCAGTTGTTCAATCCATTCATGCCTGTTTTTTGGACGAAATGACCCGATTTTACCAAACCAGTCCTGAATTACAAGAGAAAGATGAAGCCACTAAACTGTTTATTTTCCTCAGG
>CAIUCS010000105.1 GCA_903897715.1 uncultured Synechococcales cyanobacterium | reverse complement strand
TGAACCAACCCTCCGGGCTACCCAATCGTCAGGTGGAGATTACTAGTCAAAACCATGGATTTGCCATTGATCCCAATTCTCTGGATGGAACCGTGGAAATTACCCATCTGAATCTCAATGATTCCACCGTTGCCGGTCTTCGTCATCGCTCTTTACCTTTTTTCTCAGTCCAGTATCATCCAGAAGCCAGTCCTGGTCCCCATGATGCTGATTATTTGTTTGCCAAATTTATCCAAATCATGGAAGCGAATCGTTGACTTCCCCATCAACCTGTTGAGGAAGTTGGGTAGGGATTGGTAACGTTCAATAGGAATTCGTATTAACATGGGTACTGAACAAAAATCAGTAGCTCACTCCGTCAGAGTAGACACATGCATCATTGGAAATTAGGAGATTCTCCCACATGGGCATTACAATCAGGGGCAAAGTTTTTGTGGTCGATGATAATATTGATACCGATCAAATTATTCCAGCCGAGTATCTTACGTTAGTACCCTCTAAGGTTGATGAATACGAAAAACTGGGGAGTTATGCTTTCATTGGACTCCCCGATCGATATGGATCATTTATCTCCTCAGGAGCCCTAAAAACTGAGTACCCAATTATCATCGCTGGCGAAAATTTTGGTTGTGGATCCTCTCGAGAACATGCTCCCATTGCCTTGGGCGCTTCCGGGGTAAGGGTGGTAGTGGCTCAGTCCTATGCTCGTATTTTTTTCCGCAATTGTGTGGCAACGGGGGAATTGTACCCATGGGAAACGGAGGAACGACTGTGTGACCTGTTTACCACTGGTCAGGAGGTTACGTTAGAGGGCGATCGCTGTGTCATTGTCAATCACAGTTTGGGGAGGGAATACCCATTAAGGTCTCTCGGTGAGGCTGGTCCAGTTATTGATGCTGGTGGTATTTTTGCCTATGCCCGATCAACTGGTATGATTCCATTAAGATCACCACAATCTGCTGGTTGATAATTAAACCATGGTATAAAGATTTTTATGCGCATACTGGTTACTGGGGGAGCGGGTTTCATTGGCTCCCACCTAATTGATCGTCTGATGGCAGATAGCCATGAGGTCATTTGTCTGGATAACTTTTACACCGGACATAAGCGAAATGTGGTGAAGTGGTTAGGACATCCCAGGTTTGAGTTAATTCGTCATGACATTACTGAGCCCATTCGTCTGGAAGTCGAACAGATTTATCATCTTGCCTGTCCTGCATCTCCAATCCATTATCAATACAACCCAGTTAAAACGATTAAAACCAACGTAATTGGGACCATGCACATGCTGGGATTGGCGAAGCGAGTCAAAGCTAGGTTCCTTTTAGCTTCCACTTCTGAAGTCTATGGCGACCCTGAAGTTCACCCCCAAACTGAAGACTATCGCGGCAATGTAAACCCCATTGGTATTCGTAGCTGTTACGACGAAGGCAAGCGCACTGCTGAGACCCTAGCGTTTGACTATCATCGTCAAAACCAAGTGGATATTAGGGTGGCACGGATATTTAATACCTATGGTCCACGGATGCTAGAAAATGATGGACGGGTAGTGAGTAATTTTGTGGTGCAAGCCCTTCGAGGTAACCCATTGACAATTTATGGTGATGGGTCCCAAACCCGTAGCTTTTGCTTTGTTTCGGATTTGGTGGACGGGTTGATGCGACTGATGAATCAAGACCACATTGGTCCAATTAATTTGGGTAACCCTGATGAATATACCATTCTTCAACTGGCAGAAACCATCCAAAATATGATTGATCCCCACACCCCCCTCCAATTTTTCCCCCTTCCCCAAGATGACCCCCGTCGTCGGCAACCAGATATTACCCGTGCCCAAACTATGTTGGCATGGAATCCATTGATCCCCTTATTGGCAGGCTTAGAAATGACAATCGCTGATTTTCGGGAAAGACAGGTTCCTTCCCATTCTTCCTTTTCCAAGGATGGGGTATCCTTGGTTGTCTAAATTGATTGATACTACTTAATCTTTCCTGATGTATTGCTTTGTCCTTCCTTCTTGAGAATAGAACCTATGCGAGTTTGTGTTATCGGCACTGGTTATGTTGGTCTAGTAACAGGTGCATGTCTTGCCCATATTGGTCATTCGGTTCTTTGTGTGGATAATAACCAGGAAAAGGTGAAGTTATTGCAGTCGGGGCAATCCCCAATTTATGAACCAGGGCTGATAGACATTATCCGATGGGCAACTGATAAGGGCTTACTTGCATTTACCCATGATCTCCAATTGGGGGTTCACCATGGTGAGATTTTGTTTATTGCAGTGGGAACCCCTTCTTTACCAAGTGGTGAAAGTGATACTCAGTTTGTAGAGGCTGTTGCCCGTGGTATTGGGACATATTTGAATCACGATTATAAGGTGATTGTTAATAAATCAACAGTTCCCATTGGTTCGGGCGACTGGGTAAAGATGCTGGTTATGGATGGGGTTATGGGTCGCCATCGGTTGCTAACAGATGCCCATGATGACAATTGTACCGGATTGCCCGATAAGGTCAATTTTGATGTGGTGAGTAATCCGGAGTTTTTGAGGGAAGGTTCAGCGGTTTACGATACGTTTAACCCTGACCGGATTGTACTGGGTAGTGCTAGTGCTCAGGCGATCGCCCTTATGCAGCAACTTTATATTCCCATCATAGAACGCCATCTGTCCAATCATTCTCCTTTACCGCCAGTGCCAGTAGTGGTGACTGACCTGAGTTCGGCAGAAATGATCAAGTATGCGGCTAACGCCTTTTTAGCCACTAAAATTAGCTTTATTAATGAAGTAGCCAATATTTGTGACCGGGTTGGTGCAGATGTGACCCAAGTGGCTAGGGGAATAGGACTAGACTCCCGAATTGGTAGCAAATTCTTACAAGCAGGAATAGGCTGGGGAGGGTCTTGTTTCCCGAAAGATGTCTCTGCTCTCATTCATACTGCCAATGATTATGGTTATGATGCACAATTGTTAAAAGCTGCGGTAGGTGTGAATCAGCGTCAGCGAGTAATCATTGTGGAGAAATTACAACAGGTACTAAAAATCTTAAAAGGTAAGACTGTGGGTTTACTGGGTTTAACCTTTAAGCCCGACACCGATGATATGCGGGATGCACCAGCCGTTGATTTAATTGAAAATCTCAGTCGCCTTGGAGCGAAGGTAAAGGCTTATGATCCCGTTATTTCCAAGACTGGTTTAGTTCAGGGATTGAGTCAAGTGATTGTGGAAACTGACCCGGAACGACTGGCAGATCACTGTGACGCATTATTGTTGGTAACTGAATGGCAGGAGTTTTTAGGATTAGATTACCATCAATTAGCTCAACTGATGCATAGTCCTATCTTAATTGATGGGCGTAATTTCCTCAATCGTGAAACCGTTGAAGCCGCTGGCTTTAGGTACTTTGGCATGGGTCGCTCATGAACGAATACCCACTTTTCTCTTAAAATAGTAGGATTGTTAAGTTGGCTGAGTACGTTCGGTTATCAGAACTTATAATACTCCCTATATTTCGGACAGGCTAATCAGAGAGTTTCGCTACAACCAGTTTACTGAATTCTACGGAGGATATTGCAAGCCATGCAGCGAAAATGACATAAGCAAGTAGCGGTATAATTGAACATAAGATGTGGGGTGGTTGTCCTAGTTGTAAACAGGCTGGAAGCCTGTTCCACAATTTAAACAGTTGAGTATCCGACTACTTGGAGCCATGGCAGTTTCCTGTCTTCTGTTGTCCTAGATGTAAACAGGCTAGAAGCCTGTTCCACAATTTAACAGTTGAGTATCCGACTACTTGGAGCCATGGCAGTTTCCTGTCTTCTGTTGAGTCAAACTGCTAATACCCTACAAGGGGGTGATGTAATATCAGAGAGTCTCGCTACAACCAGTCTACTGAATTCTACGGAGGATATTGCAAGCCATGCTGCGAAAATGACATAAGCAAGTAGCGGTGTATAATTGAATATAAGATGTGGGGTGGTTGTCCTAGCTGTAAACAGGCTGGAAGCCTGTTCCACTATTTAACTGTTGATTACTTGGAGCCATGGCAGTTTCCTGTCTTCTGTTGAGTCAAACCGCTAATACCCTACAAGGGGGTGATGTAATGACTGTAATATCAAGGACTAATGTTCTACTCAGCGAGATTACTGCTTAAATGTACTCTTTTACTGTCTTGATATTGGGGAGTACCATACTATGAGGGTTAAAAATACTTGTGGACTCTATTGAAAGTTTGGGTAAGCTTTTAAATATTAATTTATAATTACTGTTGTTATTCGTAAATGGTTCCGACTTCATATTTTTTCGGGAATCAGCTTTTACCATTGAATTAAATTTCCGCTAAAGTCCTCTCAATTATCTTTGATCTAATTATGGCTCGTGACTATTATGAAATTTTGGGTGTTGGCCGTGATGCCGACAAAGAGGAAATTAAGCGTGC
>CAIUCS010000104.1 GCA_903897715.1 uncultured Synechococcales cyanobacterium | reverse complement strand
GTCGACTAATCACATTCGACTGTGCAGTTGATCGGGGACAACACCCAATCGCTAGAATTCTGGCACGCCTCGATCGCGGTCGTTATGCACGAACAACTGACCGCTATCGGGAACTCGTTTCAAAGCACCTCACGCCAGTTGAAGTGGTGGTACGGCACGACCTACTTCGGGTGCCGTATACGCACACCATCATCACTGCAGTGCCGAACACCTAAACATTAGATCGGCTAGACCCGCGCAGCCACCACTCGATGGCGTCGGGTAGGCGACGTGCCCACGACCATTGGTTGTGGTGGCTGGGGCGCAACACGCGCGATATGTAGTTGCGACCGTACATATAGCCGGGCGAATCGGCGCTGCGTTGATGTGACCCATACGAAGCGTCAAGGTCGTTAGTGCCGTTGTGCATCCACTCCCGAACTTTGCAGACTGATGTGGCTACTACCTTAGAAGTGCTGTTATTTTTCACATTCTGCCCTGATATCATGGGTAAATAATTTATTGGTTAGTGGGTATCTAGGGAAACAACCAGAACCGTTATTTATTCAACCCCATCAGGATGGAACGGTAATTGGGCAGACCTAAGCAACAGCGGTGAGTTTATCAATAATCCGCTGGACAATCTCAAGTCCGGTTGCTGCTTGCCATGTAAATATGATCAACATTCCCATATTTAAAGCAATATGTAAAACCCGTGCCCAAGTTTGTCCCTTTTGCATGTAGGGAACCAGGGATACTGCAGCAGTTAATATAGCAACCATCCCTAACCCAGCCAAAAGATGGGAACCTACAAATAACTTGCCATTGTTTATATAGGTAACTAACATGCCCCCAAGGGTACCCATTACCGCAAATAATAATAGTACGGAACCTATACGATGGTGGCGATCGCTAAACTTCCCCTTAATGAGTTGTTTTTTCAGATCGCCTTCCGCTTTGCGGGTGCGTCGAATTTGAACACCCAAGTAGAGGGCATAAAGGGAAATAGCAAAAAGTACCCACATCAAAACAGGATGGGCAAACTGACTCCATACTTTAACTGACTCTGGAATTTCAAGATTCATAGTGCTTATAAAAGGTAGGTCAAAACCCATAAACGAAGAGTAATGGTTGGTTACATGGAAACAGACTCGGAAAAGACTACAGCCCCCCGGAATTTGCCAACCCCAAAATAATGCCAGCTCCAAGTATATGACCAAAACTAGCGGTAGCCAGAAGTTCTGGTACTCCAAATCCTGTAAAAATAGCAGGCAAGCCAAAGGGAAGTTTAGGACCAACACCCCGAACCTGAATAGCATAATACCCGATGGCGATCGCAACTAAATTTGAAATCAGCATCACTAAGCCAACAGTGGGAGACCATTGAGCAGTAGATGCAGCAGCCAAGAACGGGTGGAAGTGCAAACAAAAATATAACAAGGAATTGTCTCCTACTTCTAGATAGATGGCTCTCGTGAGATTAAGGGATATTCTGTCTTAAATACAAATCATAAACCTCAAACTTAACTCTAAACCAGGGAAATGAATTGATTGATAAAAGAGCAATATCCCTAACTAAACGATGGAAGAACTAATTATTCCCTGATAATATCAGTTTTGGGAAAATATGATGAAAGCCCAAGGCAGAAAAGAACGTAAACTTTAGTTTCAAATTTGCCTTGATTCCAGGGTTTTTCGTTAAGTTAAACATTAGAAGCAATTAGAAATAACCCAACTCTAGGGAGTGACATTATTATCTTATTATTTTAAAATCCCCTATAGTTTGAATTGGCATCGCATCAACCATATTCGTTGACACCTGTTGTGAAGTCACCTAAAAGTACAAAAGTATTAGTTGTCTTAAATGGTAAAGGTGGTGTAGGTAAAACAACTACAGCCGTCAACTTAGCTGCAATTTTTGCTGAAAAGTTACGGGTAATGTTAATTGACTGTGACCCTCAAGGATCGGCAACATGGTGGGTGGAACGGGGTACTACCCCTGCCCCCTTTGAATTGTTAACAGAATCAGATCCATCTTTACTCAATCAGTTACCCCAATTAACCGGATATGAACTCCTGGTGGTCGATACCCCGCCCGCCCTGGGTTCAAAAACGTTGACAACCGTCATTGCCACCGCTGATTATTTAATTTTACCTACCCCCCCTGCCCCGATGGATTTGGCAGTTCTCATTGATACAGTTAAGGATGCAGTCATTCCCACCGGGATTTCATATCGGGTATTGTTAACCCGTGTAGACCCCCGGAGTCTGGGAGAAGCACTGGAAGCTCAAAACACCCTGATGGAGCTTAATATTCCTGTGTGTAATGCATTTGTACGTGCGTATAAAGCCCATGAACGGGCAGCGCTAGAGGGGGTTGCCATATTTCAATGGCGCGGAAAGAATGGCAAAGAAGCTGAAGCTGATTATCGCCGTGTAAAGGATGAAATCCAGCGAGATTGGAGGAAATAATGCCTAGAAAACGCTTGGCTGATTTATTACGGGAAGAGGCAACTAAAGCCCTTGTAAATGAAGGGAATGTTCCTGTTGAACCCACTTTAGAAACCCAAATTACTACCCTCACCTCAGAACTGGATCAAGCTCGACAACTGGGCTTGGATTTGCAAAACCAGGTTGTGGATTTACAGCAACAATTGCAACGACAGTTCTTTCGGGCTGATAACTTGGAACGGGACTTGATAGAGTTGCAAGTGGTCAAAGCAGAATTGAATCAGGCAAAGCAGATTATCGAAGAACTATCAGAAATCCGAGTAGCATTGGAACAAACTGCATTAGAACATGTGGTCGTTGAAACAGTGATCCCCCCAGATGGAACAAACGCCACTGAAAGGGTTGGTGACTTGGGTGACCCATCAGGGGGGGATTTGCTGATGCAGGGGATTTCCCAGAAGAATTTGCCCTATCCATCTGCTCAGGGTATTGAATGTCAACCTGTTAATGTTCCTTCTCTCAATAGGGAGGAGAGATCAGATTTCACGGAGGTTAGTACCAAACCGTTGAAATCTAGTATTAAGGTGTTACGGTCTCATTCATTACAGTTGGGTTTAGCCACCCGTCGCCTCAATAATGAAGATATGGGTTGGGTAGATTAGTAGCCAAGGGCTATTTCATTCTTTATGGGCAATGGGCGAATGAACCCCAATATCGCCATTGGTTAACCGAATAACTGTCATCCTGGTTGGAAAAGGGAGTCCATAAAATCTAATCCATCCGCCATCAGCAATCCAAACATTTGGCGCAATGCTTTTCAGCGTGTATAGCGGCTCATAGCCTGTCGCTTCCTCCTTAAACAGGAATACGTCTCAATCGTGAACGGTAATAAAAAGGTAAAAGGTTTGTAGTCACGACTTTAGTCGTTTCCAGGTATTAGCGCGGTTCCGTAAAGTGAACACTACGAACTTAGAGTGCTACGGTTTCAAAAGCAACGCGGACAGGACTATCAAAATGCGGTAAAAAGTTAAGTTTTTCACAGCCAATTACTTGCCCCCTGATTGACTGACAAAACTTTTCAGCCAAAACCCCGAAAGCCCTCACCCTAGACCTCTCCCGATGGGAGAGGGAACCGGAGGGGTGGATCGGCTCCCCTCGCCCCCTGGGAGAGGGGTTGGGGGTGAGGGCGTACAACTTTTGTCAGTCAACCAGCGGGCTACCTGAGCTAGGGCTTGGTTACGTACATCCAAAATCTCGGTCACTATTGCACAGCACCACGGCATGGTCGTAGTAGGTAAGATCTCAGCGGTTCAGTACTTCACCATCTGCTGGATTGCCCTGCTGATAGCAAACGGTTTGTTTTTTTAGGGCTAGGGTGTCAGCCGATTCGTGGGTTCGCTGCGGATCTGGGGGCAGGAACCTGCTGACACCTTCGCCAGAGACCAGTTCCCTGAAATGATTACAAAGAAAGACACCATTGAAGGCATCGAGCTGGCGGGTCGGGGTCGTACTCAGTGGTGCTTCACGCAGTAGGAGCCGGAGCTGTACCAGCCGAACGGGCAGGAATTACCCGTTTTCTGGATCGCCTCGCGCTCGTTGCCGGGACTGCTCAGACAGTAGTTGCCGGAGGCGTAGAAGCCAAACGGGCAGGAGTTGCCGCTCTTCTCGATGGCTCCGCTGGTGTTGCCGCTTTTGCTGGGCACGCAGTAGTTGCCAGAGCTGTAGTAGCCGAATGGACAAGAACCCACTTTCGGGAGGGGGCGCACCGGCTGCTGAGCCAGCGCTGCACCGGCACTTAGCAGCATCCCGGCAGCGATCAACAGGATCTTACGCATCTCTGGAACTCTGAGCCAGTTCTGGGTTGTTAGTAGTGGTAATCCAACTACGGAATTGCTCCCACGCACTAGCGCAATCTGGCACTGTTGCAATGTGGTTGTCATGGCTTTTTAAGACCTAGTGGAAAATAAATACAGTGTCAATAAAATACCCTGGCTACCGTTTGGTCAATCATACCACCACACTATCCACTTCATTAACTTTTGCAAAGGGGTTAGGGATACTTTTACAGTGACTTAGATAGGAGATTCAAGCACCCAGGGCAACCACACACAAAACTTAATATATCAATAAGAGCCAATTTCCAGCGACTTATTGCAAAAATTCTCATTAGTTAAGACTTATTGAGCATAAGAATCTTCTAATCTAGTGTTTTTAATGCAAGGCACTACCTATAGCGTGTTAAGAAACGTGTGCGGTTGCCCTGCAACTGGAGACTGTAAACTATTAGTCATGGGAGCTCAGGGCTATTTCATTCCCAAGGGAGGCGAAAGATGGTAAATTCTTAGGTTAGTTCTAATGATGGCGAAACCCTTTCGATGGACTTATCAAGGCAAGCCTGAAAGGGTATTTCAACTTGCGTCGCAGCATGCTAGTTAGCTGCCGAATACCAAACTAAGTACATCTGCTTAGATTTCCACTCATAAATTAGATCTCACTCTTAACCAAGAGTCGTAGAATATTACAACGGTTTTATGTTGATAATTTCTTGCTTAGGAGCCCAACTTAAATGCTTCCAAAAATAAACTATAGGTGATGCCAATTTTTAAGGCATTCATTAAACCCAGAGCAAAGGGCTTCTCCTCAGATTCGTTGCGGCGGTACACGACCCCATTGACAATTTCGATGGCAACTAATACGGTTGCCGCCGCCACCACATCCCAGTTGGCTGCTTGTCCGGCAACCGTGGAAATAACCGAACCTAATAGAAAACCCAGTAATAACCCAATAATTTGCAAAGATAATCGTCGCCAAGGGTTAGATAACCACTGGCTAGCACGGTTGCCAATACTATCTACTAAACGATTTAAGCGGGTATTTTGCATGGGGTCTATGATGAAGTTGGGAATGAAGCTGATGGAAGTTTTAGTGAATGGTTGAGACCCTGCATTCTATGGAATTATCCCTGTATTTTATCAACCCTATAATATAACGTACCATGGAAGTCAATTTAGAATGGGTAATCGAAGTCTTAAGAACTAGAGGGAGAAGTCAATATGGTGGTGAAGCCGTTACCCAACTAGATCATGGGTTACAATGTGCCACTTTAGCTGCTGCTGTCCATTCCCCCCCCGAATTAATTAGTGCTTGTTTACTCCATGATTTTGGACATTTGGTTTCTGGTTCACAAGAAGATGCATCCCAATTGATTAATGATTTTCATGAACAACGAGGTGCCATATGGTTAAGCCAATTATTCTCCCCTAGAGTAACTGAGCCGATTCGTCTCCATGTGGCGGCTAAACGCTACCTCTGTACCCGGGATCCAGGGTACAATTCCCAATTGTCTCCCGTATCCCGCGCTAGCCTAGTTCTACAGGGTGGTTTCTTGGATAATGCCACTGCCGATGATTTCATCCAACAACCCTATGCAATTGATGCTGTTCAATTAAGACGGTGGGATGAACAATCTAAGATCCCTATGGAAACTACCCTCGATTTAACTGATTTTATCCCTATTCTCCAAAGTTGTTTATTCTCTCCATGAATACCCGTGTACGCATCAGTGTGGTGGCTTGTTTTATCCAAAATAACCATTTGCTTGTACTCCATCAAACCACTCCCCCAGAACCCAATTGTTGGGATTTACCCGGAGGGGGGATAGAGCCCGAAGAAACCTTATTTCAAGCATTACGACGGGAGGTGGAGGAGGAAACAGGGCTGGAAGACTTTATAATTGAAGGATTATTGACAATTTGCGAAGGCTTTTACCTGGAGTCTGGGGGACAATTACATGCCATCAATATTATTTATACTTGCACTACCCCCTCCCCATTCCCTCCCCTCAGTAGTCAAGACCCTGAAATTGGAGAAAGGGGGATTTGCTGGCTGCCCATTAAAACAATTGATCAACTCCATTGCTCGACTCGTACATGGGCGGCTTTGAAAGCATTAAATTTCGTCAGTTAACCGTGATTGCGAGCATAGTCGTCTTGATACCTGATAATGTCGTCTTCTCCCAAATACTCCCCATTTTGAACCTCAATTAAAATTAAGGGTAAGACTCCGGGATTCTCTAAGCGATGCTGGGTACAAGAAGGAACATAGGTGGATTGGTTGCTGGATAATAGAAGTTCCTGCTCTCCGCAAATAACCTTCGCGGTTCCTGACACCACAATCCAATGTTCACTGCGATGATAGTGCATTTGTAAACTAAGACGGTGACCGGGCTTTACTTCTATTCGTTTTATTTTATAACCATGACCTTCTTCCAAAATCGTGAAAGAACCCCACGGTCGTAATTCAGTTGCAGTGACCCTATTGGGTTGGGGTGTTGGTTGATTCTGTTGATGCTGATCCACTATATTGTCTCCTGATACCATGAATGATTGATGTCATGAATAATTCTCAAATTGTAAAGTTAGATCCATTGAAGGGCTCATGAATTTTGATTCTAAATTGCCATTGGTTTACAGAACAATGAAAGATTGGTCACAGGGTAAGATAATGTATATTAAAGCAACTTTTTAGCATTGACCAAAAATAATGGGTTTCAAGCCCTGCCCTTTAGGGTTTAAGGATAATAAGCTGGAACTAGCGGCTGGACAAGCCGACTTTAATGGGCGTGTGAGCCACTATAAGTCCTCGATTGAGGCGGCTGGCGATGATCCGTTTACCCGTCAGAAGTCAGCTTAATGCTGGCATGTTGAGAATCTCCATTCCTTTAGGTTGGAGAGGATGTCAATGTCTATTTAACTTAACAAAGAGGCATCCCTGTAGTAGACAGGTTAAATTTTTCCAAGGGAGATTATTTAAGGTATGCAACGTCTAAAGCGTTTATTCATGATTTTAGGTGCGATATTCTTGATTTCGGGAGTATCTTTTCCTCAAACCGCAGTCGCTAACAATTGGAATTCACTCAACTTCAACTCCCCCGTCTTGGCGGCAGTGGAGGCTGGTAATGCAGTTGATGCCAAACTTGGCACGGAGTTCGGTCGAAAAATTGATTTAAATAATACTAATGTACGGGCTTTCCGTCAGTATCCTGGTTTTTATCCCGCCTTAGCCCGATTGGTTATTGCCGGCTCCCCCTATCAAAAAGTGGAGGATGTTTTGATACTTCCAGGGTTAACTGACAAACAGTTGGATCTATTACGGAACAATTTGGATAAATTTACCGTGACCCCCTCTGATAGTGCTTTGATAGAAGGGGGGGATCGGATCAATAATGGTATTTATAAGTAAAAAAAACCGCGATTTTATTTCTTTTTGACTTTAATGGGCGTGTGAGCCAGGGTAAGACCCTACAGGGCAGTTGTCGATGTTCCGTCTACCCATCAGGAGTTTGCTTAATGCAGGCAGACTGGTAATCCTCGCCCTTCACGTCCGATGTCAATGATGGACTGGGGGGCAATTACCGTTGGAAAATCTCTCTAGGAATGGGGCAAAATGAGTACAGATAATCAACCCGTTTATTTAATCGTGGGAGGCTCTGGCGGCATTGGTGCCGAGGTAACACGGCAGCTGGTTGCCAATGGAGCTGTGGTGGTGGTTACAGGACGGGATAGAGCACGGTTAGCAACCATTGGTTCTGAGACTGGTGCAATAACCCTGGAATTAGAGGCTAAAAATAGCACTGCTGTTGATGCTGTATTACAGTACATTGATGCAAATTTTGGTCATTTAGACGGTGTAGTAAATTGTGCCGGATCAATTTTATTGAAACCTGCTCATTTAATTTCAGATCATGAATTTGCTGAAACCTTGGCTTTGAATTTGACAACAGCATTTAATGTACTGCGTGCTTCGACTCGGATGCTGATGCGTCAATCTGGTGGAGGGAGCATTGTCCTCTGTTCTTCAGTGGCTGCTAGGCGGGGACTCCTGAATCATGAAGCCATTGCGGCGGCTAAAGCTGGTGTGGAGGGGCTGGCTCTTGCAGCAGCGGCGAGCTATGCCCGATATAAGGTAAGGGTAAATTGCGTGGCACCAGGATTAACCCGTACCAATCTCACCCAATCACTTACCCATAATGATGCTATCGCGAAAGCATCGGCTGCACTCCATCCTTTAGGACGAATTGGGGAGCCATCGGAAGTGGGCTCTGCCATTTGTTGGTTATTGAACTCTCAGCAAGCTTGGATTACAGGTCAGGTCATCGGTGTTGATGGGGGATTAGGCTCTGTACAAGCTAGGGGATAACAGAGAAGGCGTATTTCACCAGAATTTTGGATAAGAAATCTTCAAAAACCCTGGTCATTCCTTACCAGACAAGACTTAAAACTTCTAAATGGTTCCCATCGGTTTTGTAATTGTAATTTAGCCTTAATTATGTTTCCCATTGAGGAAACTGAATCATATTTTGTGGTGTGCGGTTTGTTGAAGGGTATGGAAGACAATCTTTATTCCGTAGGAAGCAACGTCAATTCTTGAAAACAGTTCTTTTCAGACTAAACGGTTGTTTTAGTTCCTGCTTAGTTTTGAATCTTCATTATTTCAACTTATATATTGCTAGTATTTCAATGTTACGATTGCCAGAGAGAGATAATCATGCTAAAGGACAAAGCGTTTCATGGAAGAAGTGATCAAGTCAATATCCTTCGATGGTAGGGATATTCGACTAACAGTGGGTTTATTAGCACCCCAAGCAGGAGGTTCAGTTTTAATACAGTCGGGAGATACCGCGGTACTGGTGGCTGCAACCCGTTCTTCAGCAAGGGAGGGAGTTGATTTTTTACCCCTTACGGTGGATTATGAAGAACGTCTCTATGCAGCAGGACGAATTCCAGGTGGTTTTTTACGACGTGAAGGTCGCCCCCCAGAAAAAGCAACTTTAATTGGTCGCTTAATTGATCGTCCACTTCGTCCATTATTTCCCAGTTGGCTACGGGATGATTTGCAAGTTGTTGCAACGACTTTGTCAATGGATGAATCTGTTCCGCCAGATGTATTAGCCGTTACAGGTGCATCAATTGCCATATTGCTGGCTAAAATTCCATTTTTAGGACCCATGGCAGCGGTACGAGTTGGGTTAGTTGGGGATGATTTTGTGATTAATCCCACCTACTATGAAATTGAAAATGGTGACTTAGATTTAGTTGTTGCCGGTTCACCAGATGGGGTTGTTATGGTGGAAGCTGGAGCCAACCAGTTACCGGAACAAGATGTGATTGAAGCCATTGACTTTGGTTATGAAGCGGTTCGGGATTTAATCCGAGCTCAGCAAGATTTAATTGCTCAATTAGGGATTAGTATTGTTCGCCAAGAAGCACCAGACATCAACCCCCTAGTCCCTTCATTTGTGAGTGATTGTGTTGCTGAATCCGTTACTGCCATTTTGGCTAGATTAGAAAAGGATCGAACTGTTCGGGATGGGGCGTTGGATGAGGTAAAAGTTATATTGGAAAATCGGATCACTGAATTAGCTGAAGATAATCCAGTTCGCGTTGCAGTGACAGAAAATCCAAAGCTGTTGAGCAATACTTTTAAGGATTTAACTAAAAAGTTGATGCGCAAACAAGTTTTAGAACAAGGAGTAAGGGTTGATGGGCGTCTGTTACATGAAGTTCGTCCCATATCCTGTCGTACAGGGTTATTACCCTCTCGTGTTCATGGGAGTGCTCTTTTCAATCGCGGATTAACCCAGGTGATGTCGGTGGTGACATTAGGTACTCCCGGTGACGCTCAGGAATTGGATGATCTTCATCCCGATGATGAAAAACGCTATCTCCATCACTACAATATGCCTCCCTATTCCGTTGGTGAAACCAAACCCATGCGATCGCCAGGGCGACGGGAAATCGGACATGGGGCATTGGCTGAGCGTGCCTTGGTTCCCGTTCTTCCACCTAAGGAACAATTTCCCTATGTCATCCGGGTGGTTTCAGAGGTTCTATCCTCCAATGGTTCCACGTCCATGGGTTCTGTTTGTGGATCAACCCTAGCATTGATGGATGCCGGGGTTCCCATTACAAAGCCGGTTAGTGGTGCGGCTATGGGGTTAATTAAAGAGGGAGAGGAAATTCGAATACTGACCGATATTCAGGGTATTGAAGATTTTCTTGGAGATATGGATTTCAAAGTTGCTGGTACTGATAAAGGGATTACTGCCTTACAAATGGATATGAAAATCACTGGACTAACCATGGACATTGTAGCGGATGCAATTTATCAAGCCAAACCCGCTCGTCAACATATTCTGAGTAAGATGCTAGAGACCATTAACAAGCCCAAAGGAGACATCTCTCGTTATGCACCTCGGTTACTCACCTTTAAGATTGATCCGGAATTTATTGGATTAGTCATTGGTCCAGGCGGTAAGACCATTAAGGGAATCACTGAAGAAACTGGAGCTAAGGTTGATATTGAGGATAATGGAATTGTTACTGTTTCAGCTTTAGATGGGGAAAAGGCAAAGCGAGCCCGCAGTATTATTCAAAATATGACCCGTAAACTCAATGTGGGTGATGTTTATTCAGGGAAGGTAACCCGCATCATTCCCATTGGTGCATTCGTGGAAATTCTGCCTGGCAAGGAGGGTATGATTCATATTTCCCAACTGGCGGATTACCGAGTCGGTAAAGTGGAGGATGAAGTGGCTGTTGGGGATGAAGTGGTGGTGAAAATTCGAGAAATTGATAGCCGCAGCCGCATTAACCTAACCCGGCTGGGAATACATCCTGATGAAGCGACCGCTGCCCGGGAAGCCAGCCAAAGCCAAACTACTATCACTTAATTGGGATTGAATCTTGATAGAGTGGATAGGAGTGTTTTGACGATGTCCTTAAGGTTCAGGTTCTGGACTCTGAAAGAATTCCATGATCTTTAGATGTGGGAAGGTCAATTCCAAGGTGTAAGTGGGGGAGTAAAGGGATGAGTGAAACTGAACCAAATCGATACCTATGGGCTATTCCCACGGGAGAACCTTTTGATCAAAAAGCTCTAGGGACGTTAGTAGCGGGTCGTTACAATGTCATAAATTCTTCCATTTGGGAGGATACTACACCTGAACAGATGCCATTTATCCCAGAGTTCCTACCTGAGATCAGCCATCCTTATATGCGACTGTACCCCCAACGGTTACATATTCCTCAGGTATTTGGGTTTTGTCAACTGGATCCAAGGGGTACTAATTTAGTCATGCTCTTGGATCAAATTCCCTTTGATTTGAAGGAAAAAAATCTCTACCCAAGCTTAAAGACGAAATGGAAGAAAGCAACACCTATCCGTAAACTCTATTGGTTATGGCAAATATTGAATTTATGGGAACCCCTCAATGGTCAGGGTGTAGCCAGCAGTTTATTAGATCCAGACAATCTTCGGGTTCAAGGTTGGCGCATATGGTTGAAGGAATTATCGACCTCAAGCTCTAATTTAATTGGATTAGAGCAATTAGGAAGGGTTTGGCAGGATTTATTAGAACATGGGGACTTATCAGCACCATTACTGACTCAACTGTCTGAGCTAGTGAAACAAATGCAAACTGGTGACAGTGTTACCGTTACCACATCTCTAAACAGCATACTATTACAACAGGCAGCTCAATCGCCACTATCCTTGGAAGTCGGAGCTGCCACAGATACTGGTCCCCGATATGACCATAATGAAGACACCTGTTATCCTTTACCGGATGATCTGGGTGATACCGTCACCACTGACTCCCCCCTCGTCCCCTATCTCACTTTAATTTGTGACGGAATTGGTGGTCATGAGGGGGGGGAGATAGCTAGTCAATTAGCAGTACAGACTGTAAAACAAAACATTGTATCGTTTTTGAATGAATTACCAAGTCAGAGTCATCCCTTACTGCCAGAACAAGTTATTGACCGTTTGAAGGATTGTATCAAAGAAGCGAACCAACTGATTACGACAGAAAATGATGGTCAAGGACGGTCAGCTCGGCAACGAATGGGATCGACGTTAGTCATGGGTTTACAATTTCCGCAGAATGTTGGATTGACCAGTCCTAGCCATGAGTTGTATTTAGCTCATGTGGGAGACAGTCGAGCATATTGGATGACCCATGACTACTGTCAATTATTGACCGTAGATGATGATGTAGCGGGACGAGAAGTAAGATTAGCCCGGGCGCTATTGCAAGAATCAAGTCAACGCCCCGATGCTAACGCCTTGACCCAAGCATTGGGTACTCGTGACTCAGAGTACCTCCGTCCGACTGTTCAACGATTTATTATTGAAGAGGATGGGTTACTCCTGTTGTGTTCTGATGGTTTATCGGATAATGATTGTATTGAAAAAAATTGGCAAGAATATATCATGCCAGTGTTGGAGGGTAAGATAAGTGTACTTGAAGCAGCTAAGTCCTTGGTAGATCTAGCCAATGAATATAATGGGCATGACAACGTTTCAGTATTATTAACCCGATGCAGTATAACAACCCAACAACTTCCGTCTCAGGAAATTTATCCTTTGACTCACCCTTTAACCACGACTGCCCTTACCACTCATGTCTCGCCCATTACCGGTTCATCATTGACAGGGGAAGATAGCATTTTTTTTCAGTCTGGCGATACCCTTTTGCTGCCTAAAACTCGTCAGTCTTTCGTTCAATTCTTCAAACCTTTGGTCTGGGGACTGGGAGTGTTGGGGGTAGTATTTTTATTGTTTATATTCTTAATAAATAAGCCTGAATTGAAAACAAATGAATCTAATTCATCTTCACCAACTACAGCGACTCCGACTGTTTCTCCTGGAAATAATTAGCCACATTTAGTAGATTTCTACTCCTATAAGAGTGTGCCCTTCAATACAAACCCACACCCTTTCCCCACGAGAAAGGGTGGAGTAGGAGTAATGGAGTTTCGCTAACCTTAACATAATCACCAACTCGTAATCCTAGTTCTGCCGCCCTACCACCGCGCAATTCCAGTACTTGATCAACGCTTCCACCTGCCCCATAGGTAGGGCAGGTAGGGGATTTACAGGGAGGAACATTAGCAGCGATCGCCCGCACCAGACCCTGCCTAATAAAAACCATATCCAAAGGAATTAAGACATTACGCATCCAGAAACGAACAGGTTGGGCAGGTTGAAACACAAATAACATCCCTTGATTATCTGGCAAACAAGGGCGATACATCAGACCAATCCCTTGTTGTTGGAAAGTGCGGGCAACTTCCAATTGAATAATATGTCCGTTTATCGTTGCTGTTGCAGAAATGGGTAAAATCTGACCAAACTGGGAAGGACTTTCGGGTATACAGCTCCTAGTCTTTGAAGTGGGTACTGGCTCAGCCGCAATCTCAACAGCGGCACTAAAGCCAACAGGAGTAACGCCAGAACTGAACGGAGGGGTTGGGAAGGGGGATGGGGTTGCAGGCAGGGTAAAACTCAACCATGCTATTTGAGAAATGCCATACAACCTAAGAAACTGAGTCAAAATCCGCATTTCGACGACGGAAAAAGTAAATAGCCATTGCACTAGAACGTGGGGAAACATAGGGTTAGACCATCTTAATTTTCTCGTAATACATATCCTACCCCTCGTACTGTTTGAATCAATCGTTTGCCCCCTTCATCTTCAATTTTTAATCGTAAGTAACGGATATAGACCTCAATTACATTAGATTCACCGATAAAGTTGTAACCCCATACATTTTCTAAGATTTGCTCCCGTGTCAGTACTTCCCTGGGGTGATCCATCAGGTATTTCAACAATTCAAACTCTTTCATGGTTAAACCCATTACACGACCATTCCGTATTGCCTGACGGGTAGACAGATCCAATACTAAATCTCCAAATCGCATTTCATCCGACTGGGGGGTTGGGGGTTGCAAATACAGATCAACCCGTTGCAGAAAATCATCACTTCGATAGGGTTTTAATAGGTAATCATCCGCTCCAGATTCCAGACAAGCTACCCGTTCCTTCACCCCATCTTGTTGGAGAAGTAATAGCAAGGGAACAACAGAACCCAATGTCCGCAAATGCTCACACAAGTTCAGTCCCCAATCTCCCGGTAAGTGGAGGTCAATAACAACCATCATGGGCTGGTGCTGATGAAAATACTGAATTGCTGTAACCTGATCGGTTGCCACAATAGGGATATAACCAGATTGTCGCAAATCTAAGACAATCCGTTGAGCTAAAGCTTCGTTGGACTCCACAACCAGAATGGAGGAGTGGTTATCTACTTGACCGAATGATGAAGCCATTGAAAATCCACTTGAAAGAAACAGAGGAAATCACTAGTTGCCAATCAAGCCTCAAAGGGGAGTTTGCCCGATAGATGCTTCTTTAACATGTGTTCTAGTTGGCTAACAGTAGCTCGGGGTGAGGGGCGGGGCAATAAAAAAATGGGATGGGATTCATGGATTTGTAGCTGAAGAACAGGGATTTCAAATTGGTACGCATTAAACCATTCCTGACGTTGGGTAATATCCCGAATATCCAATTTAAGGTCAAGGTTTTGAATTTTAGCCAGCTTTTCCTGTAACCCTTCACATAAATGGCACCCTGGTTTGGTATATAAAATCAATCGCATAGGTACTGAAATCCAGAAACTTAGACTTTCACTATTTATAACTATATAAAATTGTAGATGAACATGAAAATTCTAACTGATGGAAATCGCCGTAAAGCCGTTGGATTTAATTGGGGGATATAAAGTGGGATTGGGGGAATTAGGTTAGGGCACTACCCTCCGGTTGAGATAAAAAGTGAATGGGATTTTGGTCTCGACGATGGTTGAAGGGTATAGGTGTCCCCTGCCCGTCTCCTGCCAAGGCTGCAGTTTTTTCCAAGGCTTCCCGTAACCGTCTGGCTGCATAAATTGACATATCACGGGGCACACAAATGCGATCTCGCAGATAACGGAGGGCTACATCGGCTCCTGATGGGGGTTGACAGAGTTCCCCTGTCATCATCCAGGTTAACGCACATCTCAATGCCCCATCGACTACGGCATCATCCTCGGGGTTTGAACGAATTAGAGTGGATCGGTGGCGAATCACTCGGGATAGAGCCTCTTCACAGGATGTACTCGGCTCCGGGTAAACCACGTCGGGTAAATTGTTCCATGGACCTTGATTGACTGCGCGTTGGTTTTGCAGTGCAACGGGGGTGTTATTACTCCAGCATCCTCCCATTTGGGGAGGCAAGTCATGGACATGGGTATGGAAATCACTTTGGGTTCCCCGGTAGGTGGTTCGAGTTTCCAGGGCAGCCAACCATTGACCTATCCGTGGGTTTTCATTTCTGAGCGAGAACCCCTTGTAGTAGTAAAGACTAGCATTCATGCGCTCTACATAGGGAATAAATATCACATCCGCAATACTAAAATCTTCCAAGAAGTAGGGACCTGGCATCTGGGAGAGTGCCTCTTCCACCTGTTGAGCAATGGTTATGAATTGGTTTTGATGGTAACGCTCTTGATGGGGAAGAATGGATTGATAACACAACCAATTACACCATGCCTTAAACAACAGTCGTTCTAAATGACGGAGTGGAACAATGATCGGGTCAGTCATCCCTTTTCCCAAAACTCCAAATTCTCTTTCCAATGCCATCAAAATGTCATCACTTTCAGTGATTAATTTACCCTTTAAATCAATGGCAGGAAGCATTCCTGACGGTACTTTATGTTTGTACCACCGTTCCTTTTCCCCGTAGCAAAACATCGTCACTTTTTCAATACGATAGGGAATTTGTTGCTCTTCCAACCATAGCCAAATTTTCTGACAGTAGGGACACCAGGCGTGATGATCTCGGTATAGGGTCACACTAACGGCTGATTCCGACTGACCGAACAAACGCAACTTGGCTTGGGCATTGGTGGCTCCATTGACACGATCCAACTTAAAGTTTGTGAGGGTTGCTAGTTGTGTCCAACTTAAGGGAGTAGTATTCATTAATTGGGGTTCGCTGGTAAGGATGTGGATAAATGAAGGGGATTGTTCAATGACAAATCAGATTAAAAAAATAGATTAATTTTAAATTAAGGGTATATGTACTACACGAAATCCAAAATAATTGTAACGACTCTCTTGATTGACCCCTGCTCTGTTAACTGAACGAGCATTTCTTGCAAAAAGATTCCAAGACCCTCCCCGTTGAGTTCGTTTATTATCTCGATTGACATGGGAGCTACCATCCTGAGGCAATCTACTGACTTCGTTGACCCAGTAGTCTTTACACCATTCCCATACATTTCCACTCATATCATATAAACCTAATTCATTTGGTTTTTTTTGCCCCACGGGATGTATTATTTTGCCAGAATTTTCATTGTACCAACCCACTTCCTCTAAGCAGTTACTTCCTGAATATTCAAATCCTCTGCTCAGAATAGACCCTCGTGCTGCCCACTCCCATTGGGCTTCACTGGGGAGGTCAATGGGTACATTCAAAATCTTAGAGAGAATCTGACAAAAAATATGAGCATCATTCCAGCTCACACTATCTACTGGGTAATCTAAATCACCCTGGAAATAAGAGAAATTTTTACCCATCACTCCCTGGTATTGCCGTTGGGTAATTAGATATTTGCTAATCCAAAAAGTTTGTAACTCGATGCGATGATGACCTCCCATGATTAATGTTCCGCCAGGAACCATCATCAACTCTAACTGTCCCCCATTTCGGGGTAAATTAAAGTTCAGATTTTTATGTTGAGAAAGTTGAGAAATAGGATGTACCAGTATGGATGGATGGTGAGGCGGGGGAGATGACTGGACTAGGGGGGGAGTAAGAAACATAAGTCCCATTTGCAAGTCTTGCAGTACTTGTTCGGCTGTTTGATAACGGTCATTTAATGCTTTTGCCACCAGTCGATTCAAAATCCTTCCCAACTCGTCACTAATTCTTCGTCCAGCTAAATAATGCTGCCATTGCCATTCCATTTCTATAAAGTGATAAAGCTTAAAGGGAGAGGTGAGGGTCATCAATACCAAGCATGTTACTCCTAAACTATATAAGTCACTGGCAAAGGTGGCTTTGCCTGCAGTTTGTTCTGGAGGGGTATATTCAGATGAGCCAATGATAGTTCCCACCTGGGCTAACGCCTTCCCCAATGCATACTTTGCAGCCCCAAAATCGACCAATACTAATTGTCCATTGGGTCTACGGATAATGTTTTCAGGCTTGATGTCTCGATGAATAACGTGGGCTCGGTGGATAAATTCAAGGACAGGCAAGATCTGGGTTAAGAGTTGCCAAATTTCATCTTCCTTGAATGCACCCCTTTGTCTGACTTCTTGGTCTAGATTTATACCTGGAATGTAGTCCTGAATAATGTAGTGCCTTCCGTTTTGCTCAAAGTGAGCATGGAGTGTGGGAATTTGTTGGTGATTGCCCAGTTGTTCCAACCGTTCCGCTTCTTGCTGAAATAATTGGATAGCTTTAGGAATATTGACCATTCCTTGGGGATTGAATTGTTTGATAAAACATTGAGGCTTAGATGGTTTTGCTTCATCAATGGCTAAATAAGCAATTCCAAACCCGCCTTCAACAATAACTTGAAGGGCACGATAACGGTCTTGAAGGCGTAGACGGGCACCACAATTCCTGCAGAAGTGGTCGCTGGTGGTATTATTCGGGCGGACACAGTTGGGGTTAAAGCAGTAGCTCATGAATCAGGATAAGAAGATAATTGATGACACGGAATGTATCCCTATGCCATGTTGATTCGTTTAGGAGCTGGGGCGATCGCCAATGCTGCCACCCCCACCACCTGAATATTAGACTCTTTCAAAGTATCAATGGCAGCACGAACCGTAGCCCCAGTTGTATAAATATCATCCACAATCAGGACTGGGCTATTTCCTTTGGCACCCCTTAAATCTGATCCTAACTGAAATGCCTCAGTTACGTTTTGGTGCCGTTGTTGTGGCGATAAACCATACATGGCTTCTGTTGCCCGGATTCGTTGTAACCCGTTTCTTAGCAGTGGTAAACCTGTCTCACGGCAAAACCCTTCTGCCAATAGTTCAGCTTGGTTATACCCCCGTTTTTGTAATTTTGTCAGATGAAGTGGGATGGGAATGACATTTAATGGACTCCACCGTTGGGAATTAGGTAACTGGCGCCAGGCTTGTCCTAACCAGTGACCTAGGGGATGCCCCAACTCCGGATGGTGATTGTACTTAAAGGCGGCGATCGCCCGCTTCAGACCCCCCCCATATTCCCCCCAACCACAACAGATTAAATGGGAGTCAAGGGATGGTACAGGTTCAGACAAACGACATTCTTCTATTTGCCGCAAACAATCCAGGCAAAAAACGTGTCGTGTTGAACGGTGGCACAGGGGGCAACAACCTTCCAGAAAAAGATTGAGAAATCCTTGCCAAGCAGATGACCAACTCACCATAGTTTTAAACGTTGTGACCTGTTTTAAGTGGTTTAAAGATAGTCGCTCATTGAATTATAACGTGTGGTAGAACGTTACTGGGATAATGGACTCCCCTTAGTAGTGCTGCCCCAAGGGTGTACCGCTCCCAGTTTAGTCAAATTCGGTGTCATTGAGATTTGAGCCATGGTTTGTTCAATAGCGCTGGCGGTTGGTGAAATATAGTTGAAATACAAGAGGGGGACATCCAAGATGTGAGAGTTAGCGGATATTACCCTGCCCAACTTCCCCTTAGATAGCTAAAATTAAGTTCATTATTTAACTAATTTTTTGGT
>CAIUCS010000103.1 GCA_903897715.1 uncultured Synechococcales cyanobacterium | reverse complement strand
GTGGCTTAGGGGCAATGTTGCACAATGACGGGCACATTCGCTTAGTGCTGGGTTGTCAACTCAATCCCCAGGACTTAGAAGCCATTCGTAAAGGGTATGAACTACGGGAAGCGATCGCCTTCCGGTTAGATGCAGAACTCACCCCGCCCCAAAATTTTGCCCAGCTTAAGCACTTCGAGATTTTAAGTTGGCTGATTCAGGTAAATCGTTTAGACATCCGCATCGCTATTCCCCTCAAGCGGGACGGCAGCCCCCAAGGAGTGGAAGAAACCCTAGACTTCAATCACATCTACCACGAGAAGGTTTGCATCTTCACCGATGGGGAAGGAAACCAACTGGTGACCAACGGCTCTTCCAACGAATCTTTGGGGGGGTGGCAGTACAACATTGAATCCTTCCATGTGAACTGTTCCTGGGAAGGGAGCAGAGACCTGCAACGAGTGCAGGAGGAAGTCATTCGCTTTGAGCAAATTTGGACAAACCAAATGCCCAACGTGAAAACCTTTGCAGTACCGGAAGCCATTAAGCGTAAGTTACTGCGCTATGCCCCCCGTCAACAGCCCCAGTGGAACCCAGACCAGGAATGGGACGATCGCCCGTTAACGGAGTCAACCTTACCTGAATCAGAGCAGGACCCATCTCCTCAGCCCCTCAGCCCGGAAGACCTCGCCCAAGAACAAGCCTTCTTCGATCGCTTACGGAACATTCCCACCGATGCCGGGTGCCTATCCTACTGTTTAGAGACCATTCCCATCACCCCCTGGCCCCATCAAATCAAAATCCTGAACCGGGTCGTCAAGGACTTCCCCCGTAGTTTCCTCATTGCCGATGAAGTGGGACTGGGCAAAACCATCGAAACGGGGCTGATTCTGCGTTATCTCATTGTCTCTCAACGGGTAAGGCGGGTGCTTGTCCTGGCTCCTGCTAGTGTGCAACCCCAGTGGCACGATGAACTCCGGGAGAAATTCAACCTGCATTTTTGGAACTACAACCAAGGCAGCTTCCAAGATCCCTTTGGCCAAACGGCGCTCCCCTCAGAAAATCCCTGGAACACTAAAAATTTAATCTTAGCCTCCAGTCATTTAGTCCGTCGCCAAGATCGGATGCAGGAACTGCTGGACGCGGAACCGTGGGATTTAGTGGTTTTAGATGAGGCACACCACGCCCGACGCAAAGCCCCACAACAGCGAAAAGAGACCCCTAATCGACTGCTGGAACTGTTGCAGAATCTCCGCCACAACACTCAGTCCTTAATCCTGCTCTCCGCAACCCCCATGCAAATCGACACGATCGAGGTTTTTGATTTGCTCAACGTCTTAGGACTGCAAGGGCACTGGTCTTATGGGGATCTCTTCTGTGACTACTTTGCCACCCTACCCAAGGAACCCGACCATCAGCTGCTGCGGTTCTGGCAAACCATGTCCTCCGACTACTTCCAACGGGGAGGACACCCCTGCCCTCGGCTACAGGCATACCAGAAAAAAAGCGATCGGATGTTGTCCTTCAAGCTGGATGATGTGTGGATGGGAAAAAATCGGCTGATTAACCTTCACCAATACCTGAAGGACAAGCAATTTCTAGATGCTTCCCGCCAATACCTCTCCACCAATACCCCTCTCAAAGATCTGATGTTTCGTCACACCCGTGACACCCTTAGAGAATATTACCGCCTAGGCTTACTGGAGAAGGATGTACCCACCCGTGAGGTCTTCGACCATGCCATTGTGCTGGAACCCCTGCGAGAAGCGGAACTGTACCGCCAAGTCAGCGACTATGTACGTCATTTCTATCGACTGGCTCAAAAAGAGAACCGTAAAGCCCTGGGCTTCTTGATGACGCTGTACCGCAAACGATTAACCAGTTCCTTCTATGCCATGCAACAATCCCTGCAACGTCGTCTGGATGCCCTGATTACCCAGCAAGGCAGTGGCTTAAGTGAGGATGATTTACTGGAGTTAGAAGATGCCGATGATACCGTCATCCAGGGGCTAGAGTCCTATATGGAGCCAGTTCATCCCAAAGAAATGGAATACCTGGAAGAAATCCTTAGACAGTTTGAGAACACCGGCGAGGATAGCAAGTTTTCCCATTTGCTCACGGTATTACGCCAAGCCCTCAGCGATCGAGAGAGCGCCATCATCTTTACCCAATACACCGACACCATGGATTTCCTTAGAAGTGAACTGATGCAACTTTATGGAGGCAATCAGATGGCCTGTTACTCCGGTCGAGGGGGAGAAGTTTACCAGTCCGGTGAATGGGTCAAGCAACCCAAGGAGCAGATAAAGCGCCAGTTCCGAGAAGGCACCATCAAAATCCTGCTCTGCACAGAGTCTGCCAGCGAAGGATTGAACTTGCAGACCTGCGGCGTTCTCATCAACTACGATATGCCCTGGAATCCCATGCGGGTAGAGCAACGGATTGGACGGATCGATCGCATTGGGCAACGGTACTCCACTGTCAGCATTCATAACTTTTACTACGATGGCACCGTAGAAGCCAAAGTCTATAAAAGACTGCGCGATCGTATTCATGCCTTCTCCACAGTCGTGGGCAACCTGCAACCCATTTTGGCTCAAGTCCCCACCTTCATTGAACAAGCCCTGTCCAGTGTTGATCCGGAAGAAGAAGATGTATTGCTCTCAGAGTTCGATCAGGTCTTAGACACGCCACCGTTGCGTCCTGCCCTCGATGAGATGGTAAAAATGGACGTGGAAGCAGACTTAGCCGATATTCATGCAGAACGGTCTCCCTCTCCCCTGACTATTTCTGAAATGGAGAACCAGTTCACCACCTCCAAGGTCTTGCGGAACTCAGGAATAAACTTTGCCGCACTGGAAGATCACATTTGGCAAATTTCCCTTCAGGGCAAGAACTATAAAGTGACCTTCCACCCCAGCGTATTTGATGAGCGATCGTCCTTACATCTTATGTCCTATGGTGATCCACTCTTTGAGCGCTTAGTGAAAGAATATGCGATCACTAGCAGGGAATCTTGCCCTGTCACTTCTCCAAGTGGCTAACCAGTGAAAACGATCGCTCCCCCCTACTTCCATGAATGAACTCCAACTACTCCAACCATTTAGCTGTACTTACAATCTTGCCCTGAATTGTTCACAACAACCCATTTCTGAATTTGTGGAGAATTTGATGTAATGAATTAACTCAGTTTTTGATGGATGGTTTAAGCCTAGTTTGTAGTGTTTAGTAAATTTGGTTGTCTTTATCCTGTCAATTCAACAGTATTCCGTTAATCAGCACCCTATCCAAACTTTATTAACTTGGATTAAATCTGGAGCGATCGCTATCCCTGAAATTCAGCGTCCATTTGTTTAGAATTCATCAAAGGTCAGAGACTTAATTGATTCGTACACCCTATGCAGGCACCATCAGCCGTATAAAATGGCTAGGCAAAATCAACAATGAATTACAAGTAGAAGACACCTTAATCTTGCCTGGATCGTGAGACTTCATGAGGCTGTGGAAATGTCGTAATCAATCCTATTGAACCCAGTATTAAAAGATGTTAAGCAGGGAGTAAAAAAGCTCTACTCCTGTTAGATCCTGTTGATATAACTGTTCAATTTCAAGGTAACCGAGAGGCGGTAGCAACAAGTATTTGAGTTAAGGGGGCAGGGGTTATGATTGCGACTCTATTAACGCCAGGGGCAGTAGTGACTTGCCGCGATCGTCATTGGGTAGTCTTACCATCCGACGATCCGAATCTGATGCGCCTTAGACCTTTGAGCGGCAATGAGGATCAGAGTTCTGGTATTTTCCTTCCTTTAAATCTCGAAACCATTGATTTATCTGAGTTTCCCTCTCCCCATGCGAGTGATTTAAAGGATTTGGAGTCTGCCCGATTATTAATGGATGCAGCACGGTTAAGCCTGCGGAGTGGTGCTGGGCCGTTTCGGAGTTTAGGGCGGCTTTCGATACGTCCCCGTCCCTATCAATTAGTGCCTTTACTGATGGCATTACGGTTAGAAACGGTACGCCTGCTGATTGCAGATGACGTTGGGATTGGGAAGACGATCGAAGCCGGTCTAATCGCCCGTGAACTTCTCGATCGGGGTGAAATTCAGCGAATAGCCGTTCTTTGCCCTCCTCATCTGTGTGACCAGTGGCAGCGGGAATTACGGCAGAAGTTTCATATTGATGCGGTGGTGGTGCGGTCAGGAACCATTAGTAAATTAGAGCGCGATAAACCTCCGGGGGATACGCCGGTTTTTGGCTATTATCGGCATCTG
>CAIUCS010000102.1 GCA_903897715.1 uncultured Synechococcales cyanobacterium | reverse complement strand
GACGCTCTCCGAGATCGAAGCCCAGGGCTGGTCGCTCAACCCCGGCCGCTATGTGGGCGTGGCGCCGGGCGAGGAGGTGAGCGATGAGGACTTCAAGACGCAACTGGAGGCGTTGAACGAGGAGCTGGAAGGGCTGAATGCCCAGGCGCGGGAACTGGAACAGACCATCGCCGCGAATGTGGCGGGGATTTTGGGGGCGTGATGGTGGCTGCCGCTGACCAAATGATGCTTGGTGACGTTGTCCGCTTTGGCAATGGCAAGGCGATCAAGCCTGGTGGAACGGGGCTGTATCCCGTCTATGGATCGAACGGAATCATCGGAGGCAGCGACGAATTCCGTCACGAGAATGGCGTGGTCATAGGGCGTGTTGGAGCTTATTGCGGTGCTGTCCTCTATTGCCCAACCAAGTTCTGGGCGTCTGATAACACGCTCGTCGCGTACCCGGCATCAGAACAGGTTGACACCAAGTTCCTGTACTACCTTCTGGCTGACGCAAAATTGAGTCGATACGCCGGTGGTGCTGCCCAACCGCTCGTTACGCAAACTGTGCTGAAACAGGTCGAAGTTCGCGTCCCCCCCCTCCCCATCCAACGGCGCATCGCGGGCATCCTGTCAGCCTACGACGAGCTGATCGAAAACAGCCAGCAGCGCATCAAGATTCTGGAGGAGATGTCCCGCGCCCTCTACCGCGAGTGGTTTGTCCACTTCCGCTTCCCTGGACACGAATCCATCCCCCGCGTCCCGTCAGCGATCGGCGACATCCCGCAGGGGTGGGAGGTGAGGAAACTCAAGGATGTTTGCCACCTTACGATGGGGCAGTCGCCAAAGTCGGAGTTTTACAACGAGGTCGGCGACGGCGTTGCCTTTCATCAAGGTGTCACGGACTTCGGTAATCGATTCCCGTCAGACCGCTTGTTCTGCACCGCAGAGGGACGCATCGCGGAAGCTGGCGACATTCTTTTCAGTGTTCGTGCCCCAGTCGGACGCATGAACATCGCCAACAAGAAGATCATTTTGGGGCGAGGCTTGTCAGCAATTCGCCATAACCACAACCATCAGGCGTTTCTTTGGGAGCAACTGCGAAGCCGATTCACGAAAGATGACATGATGGGCAACGGAGCGATCTTCGCTTCGGTCACCAAAGACGACATGCAGGGTATTGAGTTGGTGTGCCCGCCACGATCCGTGGTTGAAGCTGCTACACAGCACTTCGATCCGTTGCATTCGGAAATCGCCACTCTGAGCCAGCAAACCCAAAACCTCCACCGCACCCGCGACCTGCTCCTGCCGCGTCTGCTGTCGGGGCAAGTCACGCTTGCGGAGAAATGAGCCATGATTAACAAAATCTTAAAAATCCAGAATGTCGGACTGATGCAAGATGCCACTAAAAGCGGGCCTGTCTCCCTCGGGAAAGTGACGGCCATTTACGCCGATAATGGGCGTGGTAAGTCAACGCTAGCGACGGTGTTATGTGCGTGTCAGCTCGGTGATGTCGGGCGGCTCAACGCTCGGAAGACAATCGACGCGCCAAACGCGCCTGAAGTGAACTTCCTACTCAAGGACGGGAGGCACGTTCAGTTCACCAAGAACGCATGGACTGCGACTCTGCCGAATATCGTGGTCTTTGACTCGGAGTTTGTCGAGCAAAACGTCTATTCGGGCTTCGAGGTTCGCGCCGACCAGCGGCAGTCCCTGCTGGAGTTTGCACTTGGCAATCAAACGGTGCAACTGAAGAAGCAGATTGACCAGCTCACGAAGGACATTGCGATGCAAACCGCCACGAAGTCCCTGGCGGAGAAGACGCTAACCGGATTCGCGCCGCCCTACGCGCTTGCGCAGTTCATTGCGCTTCAACCTGTGGTCGATGCGCAACAGCAAATCGAAGCGCTACAGAAGCAAATCGAAGCTGCGAAGAATGCCGCGCAGCTCGCGGACCGCAAAGCCCCGGATCAACTCGCGGCGATTCAGTTCGACGTGACGGGTGTCTTCACCGTGCTCAATACTCAGATTCAGGACGTGGAGGAAGCCGCCGAGGCAGTGGTGAAGGCGCATCTCGCCAAGCACAACTCGGAGGACTTTGAAGATTGGGTCAGCCGAGGACAGAACTACTTGGGCGGGACTGAATGTCCTTTCTGCGGGCAGATCTTGTCCGGTATGGAGTTGGTCACCGCTTACCGTTCCCATTTCAACAAAGCCTACGCTGACTTGAAACGCCAGGTTGCCGGACTCGAGAGCCAGATCACGAATGGCCTCGCTGATTCCATAATCGAGGCTGCGGTGGCTGCAGTCGCAACGAACACTGCGCGGATTGAGGCTTGGAAAGACCAACTCGATCTCACGGCTGCAACTCTCGACGGCGCTGCCCTCGCCGCCGCAATGAAGGTGTTGCGCGAGCAGTTGTTGGCGCTGGTGGCGCTAAAGCTAAGAACCCCTTTGGAGTTGGTGGGCACGCAGGCTGATTCCAACGCAGCAACGGCTTCCCTCGCTGTGATCAGCCAATCTCTCATCGCATACAATTCTGAGGTTCAGGAACTAGCGGCAACGATCGGCGCATTCAAGAAGAATCTAGCCGAGGATACGACAACACTCAAAACAAAACTACAGAAGTTGGAAGCTGCGCTGAAGCGCCAGTCGCCGACCGTCGTGGCAGCCGTTTCAGAATACCAGACAGCAGAGGCTGAGCGGAAGCGTCTTGATGGGGACAAGACGACCGCGCGTCTGCAACTGGACGCATTGATGCAGGAAACGCTCCAGCAGTATCAGACGAGTATCAACGACCTCCTTGCCGCGTTCGGTGCGGAGTTCACTATCGAGCAACTCAAGCCGACCTATCTTGGCGGGGGCGAGCCACGAACTGAATACGGGCTGAGCATGCGCAACAAGTCGGTCAAGCTCGGCAGTCGCGCGGACATTACGACCGCATGCAGCTTTGCCACGACGCTGAGCGAGGCGGACAAGAGAACGCTGGCATTCGCATTTTTCGTGGCACGGCTCAAGTCTGACCCGAATCTCACCCACAAGCTGGTAGTCTTAGACGACCCCGTTTCGAGTCTCGACCGGAATCGTAGGCATCAAAGCATCCGGCTGATTGCTAGTCTTGCTGGCGATTGCGGGCAGTTGCTAGTATTGTCGCACGATGCCTATTTCGTTCGCGAGTTGAGGGAGTGTTTGGCAGACCGCAAGCCCGCGCCAATTGTGCCGACCATCATCTCGCTCAAGCGCGTCCAGAATAGCTACTCTGCTTTCGCGCCATGTGACATCGACGAAGTTTGCTCGTCCGACTACTACCGTCACCATCGGCTCGTGGCTGATTACGTCGAGGGCAAATCCACGACAAACTCTCGCGATGTAGCGAAAGCAATTCGCCCGCTTTTAGAGGGTTACTACCACCGGCGGTTTCCGGAGCAGATTCCCCGCAAAGGGATGTTCGGCAAAGTTATCGATCTTGCACGACAGGCTCAGCCTGGCGACCCACTTGCATACTTGCAGCCAACACTCAAGGAGATGGGTGAGGTCAACGATTACGCTCGCCAATTCCATCACGACACCAATCGCTATTGTGAATCGGTTGCCCTAGTGGATGGGGAACTCCTGGGGTTTGCTAAGCGTGCGTTGAAGCTCATCTACCAGAGCGGTTGACGCCATGCCCCACGCCTACACTGAAGACCAGCTCGTTGAACAACCCGCCATCGGGCTGTTTGCGGCCCTCGGCTGGCAGACGGTGTCGGCGATGGAGGAAACTTTCGGTGCGGGCGGCACCGATTCGTGCAATTTGGGACGCGAGACCAAGGGCGAGGTGGTGCTGACGGATCGCCAGCGAACGGCGCTCACCGAACGTTTCAAGCAGTCAAAGCACAAGAACACTGACCTGGAAGCACTGTAGGCGGTCATTGAAGCCAAGCTGGAAAAGCTCCTGCGTCTCAACCGCACGGGAACCGACTTCGCCGAGAAGTTCGAAGCGCTGATCGAGAGCTACAACAACGGCAGCCGCAACATCGAGCAGATCTTCGAGAAGTTGCTCAAGCTGTCGAACAGCCTCGACAAGGAACAGGAACGCCACGTTCGCGAAAACCTCAGCGAAGAAGAGCTGGTGATCTTCGACATCCTCACGGGACCCGCACCGCAACTGACCACCGCCGAACGCGACGAGGTGAAGAGGGTCGCCAAAGACCTGCTTACGCGGCTAAAGCAACTTCTAGTGCTCAACTGGCGCCAGAAATTTGCGGCGCGCTCGACGGTGAAACTGGCGATCGAGGACACCCTGGACTCCCTCCCCGCCGCCTACGACCGCCCGTTGTTCGCGCAGAAATGCTCGGCGCTGTTCGAGCATGTGTACGAGAGCTAACCAGAGCGCAATGCGGGGGTCTATGCCGAGGTGGCATGAACAGGGAGACGGGCTAACAACCGGTTGCAACGGAGCGATGTCAACATTTTTCCCCGTCACAGGGAAGGGGGATAGATGAAAGAAAACGATTTAATTTAAACTTTTGGCTACAGTATCTTTGCAAACTGGATTGGTTGTTGACAAGGCAGTAGAACTGTAATTTTCCAAAGCACTAACGGTTAACGGGGTTCCAGGGTTTAATGCTTCGCATAGGATAGATACTGCAATCGGTTCTGTGGTAGTAGTTGATTGGACTAATTGAACCGCACCAATATAAGCCTTCAAGGCGGGATCCGATGAAGTTCCAGTTACAAAGGTGGCAAAAGCGGATGGGGTAGTTGATAAAGTATAGGTATATCCCTTGGAAGAAGGGGGAAGTCCAGCCCCTAAACTTGCCGATGTAGTGGCGAATTCTGGATTTTCTAACCGGTATGCTTGCTGGGCACGATTAATAGTGCCAACATAAATTCGGGCTTCAGTTTGTTTTGCCTGATTCGCTTGTCTAAAAAAGGAAGGGAGGGCGATGGCTGATAAAATCCCAATAATAACAATAACAACCAATAATTCTATTAAGGTAAACCCACTGTTCTCATGGATTTGTCCATAACGGATGAACCTGATTTTAAATTCCGTTGTCATAGAAAACTCCTACTGGGGGTTAACACTACATACGTTCGTGACTGGTTCAACATGCCCAATATTAGGGGAAAATAACTCAATTTAAAAAAAGTTTTACTTTGTCTCCCATTAACCCCAACTGCTTGATTCCAACTACTAAGCACATGATCACTCTGTGACCGTAGCGATGGGGGAACATAATTATTTTTCACCAGGTACTCATAACATCAATAAATATGGGTCGCCCGGGATTCGAACCCGGAACTAATCGGTTAAAAGCCGAGTACTCTACCATTGAGTTAGCGACCCTCCATACAATCAAAACTCCTAGATACTTTACTAGTTTTTGATTTTTGTTACAGTAATTGATTATACCTGAACCTACCGATTATTGATAGATTAATTCTTAAAATACAGTTAACTCCCAGGAAAAAACAGAACATTGTTATCAAAGAGGATGTCAATTTCTCTGGCAGTCCCCTAACTAGTGAAGAGTCTATCCGGAGGTTGAAGCCGTCCGTATAGACAACCACTCCCCCGTCTTTCAAGCGGGGGAGTGTCAAATATCCTTTTCTATTGAGCGTTTAACCACCGGTATTGCATTTTCCATTGTTCCCAACCAGTTAATGAGAGTGTCTAACTGTTGATGGGCGGTAAGCATACCCAACCCACGTACAATAACTTTACCGGCACCATACACCCATCGGGGGTGTAAGTGGTGAGGCAGGTTTGTTTTCAGTAAATTCCAGGCGGGTTCTTCCATTGGGGTTTCGAGTACAATGTGTTGTTTTCCATCGGGCTTAATCCGTGAGAAGCCAAGTTTTTTGGCAATTTGTTTGAGTTCCATAACCCGAATTAATTGTAATGCTGGGGTTGGGATACTGCCATAGCGATCGCCCCATTCAGTGGCAATTTGAGCCAATTCAGCTTTAGAGTGAGCCGTGGCAATGGAGCGATAGGCAGTCATTTTTTGTTCTAAATCTGGTATGTAGTCAGCAGGGATGAACGCAGTCAGGTGCAAATCAATTTGAGTATCATCAACCTGAGGAATTTCCTGACCCCGAACTTCTTTGATTGCATCCTGCAGCATTTCCATGTATAGGTCAAACCCAATCGCATCCATCTGCCCCGATTGTTCAGCGCCAAGGAGATTACCCACTCCCCTGATTTCCATATCCCGAACTGCCAATTGGTAGCCAGAACCCAATTGGGTAAATTCCTGAATTGCCCTTAATCGCTCCCGTGCCAGGTCACTCAATTCATGTTTCGATGGATAAAATAACCAAGCGTGGGCTTGAATTCCAGCTCGACCTACCCGTCCCCTCAATTGATAGAGTTGGGATAGTCCAAATTTTTGGGCATCTTCCACCAAAATTGTATTAACCCTAGGAATATCCAAACCCGACTCGATGATTGTGGTACAAACCAAAATATGGACCTCACCAGTACTAAACGCAAGCATGGTTGACTCCAACTCCCCTTCCGGCATCTGACCATGGGCAATGGCAATTCCTATCCCGGGTATCATTTCACGGATTTTAGCCGATATTTCCTCAATCCCTTCCACCCTGGGAACCACGTAAAAAACCTGACCGCCCCGGTCTAATTCCTGCCGGATTGCTGTACGGACGATTTCCAAATCATAGGCAGCAAGATGAGTCTTAATGGGACGACGGGATGGGGGTGGTGTGGTAATCAAACTCATTTCCCGCACCCCAGACAACGCCATATAAAGGGTGCGGGGGATGGGGGTGGCACTGAGGGTTAATACATCAACCTGGGTTTTCAAGGATTTAATTTTTTCCTTTTGGTTCACACCGAACCGTTGTTCTTCATCCACAACCAATAAGCCCAGATCCCTAAACTGTACCCCCTTACCCAGCAGTTGGTGGGTACCCACAACAACATCTAACTCTCCAGTCATTAACCGCTGCTGAATTTCTTTCCGTTCTTCTGCAGTGCGAAATCGATTGAGTAACCCCACTTGAATGGGATAGGGAGCAAACCGTTCTTTCAGGGTGTGGTAGTGTTGTTGAGTTAGGATGGTGGTGGGAGCAAGAAGGGCAACTTGTTTACCGCTAGTAATTGCTTTGAAAATGGCACGAATTGCCACCTCTGTTTTACCAAACCCCACATCTCCACAGACTAAGCGGTCCATGGGGCGATCGCTTTCCATGTCCCGTTTTACTTCCTGGGTAGCTTTAAGTTGATCGGAAGTGGGTTGATAGGGGAATGAATCTTCCAGTTCCTGTTGCCATGGGGTATCCACTGGGAAAGAAAATCCTTGTTGTTGAGCCCGTTGAGCATAGAGTTGGAGTAAATCAACAGCAAGCTTTTTAATAGCCTTTTGAACCCTACTCTTGGTTCGTTCCCATGCCTTACCCGCCATCTTACTCAAATCAGGCCGTTGATCCCCAACTCCCCGAAAACGAGACAGGTTGCCAACCTGATCCGCAACCACCCGCAGAAGACCATCGGCATATTGCAACACCAAATATTCACGGGTTTCATTACTCACCGTCAGGCTTTCCAGCTTCATAAACTGACCAATGCCATGGTGACGATGCACCACAAAATCTCCTGGTTGTAATTGATTGGGATCAACTTGTTTTGAATGAGCTCGGCGGCGTTTACGAATAAAACCGGGAGTGGCTAGGGCATGTTGTCCATAAAATTCCCGATCAGTGACAACCACTGTCCGCAAGGTTGGTAAAATAAATCCTTCCAATTCAGCCTGACCCGAATATTTCAGTGCTATGGGCGTGCGTTGGCTCTGAAGTTTTTCGATGGTTGGGTAGTCGGATGGGTTAGATATAAATTGGGCAGGACAGTCATGGTCTTGAAGGAGGGAAACGGAACGGGAAGGTTGGGCTGAAATGAGCCAAATACTAAAGCCTTTATGAAGTTCGGAACGGAGGGTTTCGGCTAATCTACCAAATTGATTTGGAATTCCGTTGATGGGACGAGTGGCAAAATTAAATGTTTGGGGGGGTGGAGATAGGATATCGGCAGGAGTGGTAACCAGTTCTGAAAGATAGAGACAATCAAACATCTGGGCTTCATTCAGACAGTCCCAAAAGGTACGGTGAATGGCTGACGGGGGGGAAGGCTCCGTCCGAACTTCTTCCCAATGGTCAACAGTATGGCGATACCAGCGATCGCCATGGGACTGGCACTGTTCAATTTCATCAAAAGCAATTAGGGTATCTAGGGGGATGTAATCTAAGATAGAGGCGGGTTGGGGAAAGGCACAACCTAAATAACGACTCATCCCACCAGGGTTGAATGCATGGTCTCCTTCTGATTCAACCATGACAGTGGGGGTTAGGGGATGTTCCTGGACTCCATGGGGTGTCAAAGCCGTTACAATGAAAGGTGTCAAATTTGTTGGAGTTAGAAATAATTGGGAGATATCATCCAAAGAACGTTGATTGCCTGGATCAAACTCTCGAATCTTATCCAATTGATCACCAAACCATTCCAATCGAACTGGAAGTTCAACCGACACAGGAAACACATCCACAATATCCCCCCGCCGACTCCACTGACCTTCGGTTTCCACCAATGGTACCCGTTCATACCCCAGTTTAGTTAAAATCAGACTCAGGTGATCCAAGTCCAACTCCATTCCAGTCTGGAGGGAGTGGCAGTTGGAACGAAACAACTCCACCGGGGGCAAATGGGGTTGTAAAGCCCGTTGGGTGGTAACAATGGCAATGGGAACCTTGGCTTGGGAGTCCTTCACTAGTTCTGCTAGTACTTGCAGTTGTCCCCAGGTCATTTCAGGTTCAGGGTCAAAGGGTTCGTAGGGGGATCCCTCTGAAGTAGGATAAAAATGAACAGCAGACCAGCCCATGGCTTCTAACTGAGCAACCCATCGACCCGCTTCTTCCAAGGTTGGGGTGACAAGGAGGAGGGGACATTGCTGGCAGTGTGCCAAAGCAGTAGTCACTAAGCCTTTAGGCAGTCGGGCTAATCCCGACAGGGACAAGTGCTGGTGCTTGAGCTTAGCGGTTAATTCGGTGGTAAGGGGCGATCGAATCATCGCCCGGATGATTGCGGAGAAGGTCATAACCGAACATCCCTGAATGAACGAACGATGGTTTGGTTGTTACGAGATTAGTTAATATTACAACTCAATTTGGTGCATAATGGTATGCAGTCAATGGAATGGTATGATATGCCATCCAATATTGCGTTTTTAAAGTCGTGATCAAAGCATCGGGTCTCCGTTTCCACCTTCTCAACTACCTGACTCACCCTGCAACACTTGTTCCCCTAGACCCCTCAGTCCACCCTTGAAAGCCTCACTGATTGAACCACAGTTCCTTCCCTATGCCCCCATCCCTCAGAGTTCGACAACACTGGCTAATTCACCAACTTGCAGATTGCATAGAGGAGGTATGGCGAAAGAATTTAGAACTGTCTCCCTATTCCGTGCCAGAGGGACTAGGGTATATTGAAGGGGCATTGGAAGGGGAAAAGCTTGTCATCGAAAACCATTGCTACCAAACCCCCCAATTTCGGAAGCTTCATCTGGAATTGGCTAAAGTTGAAAATGGTCTAGACATCCTGCATTGTGTTATGTTTCCCAACCCTCACTATGATTTACCTATTTTTGGTTGTGATGTGGTGGGTAGCCCGAAAGGAACCATTAGTGCTGCCATTGCAGATTTATCGCCAGTAAATAGCGATCGCTCCCTCCCCCTGTCCTATGAGAAATCCCTATCGGGTTTCCCCTCACTTCGATTTTCCCAACCCCGATTACTACCAGAATGGGGTACTATTTTTTCTGACTATTGTCTATTTATTCGGCCGGTGGACGCCACGGAAGAAACCTGGTTTCTGAACCGAGTCCGAGACTATTTGACCCTTCATTGTCAAATTGCAGTGACCACCCCACCCCTAACCAACCCAGGAGACATTGAAAAAACCATAGCGGGACAGCGACATTACTGTACTCAGCAACAACAAAATGATAAAACCCGTCGAGTCTTGGAAAAATCATTTGGCTCCCAATGGGCTGACCGTTATATGACCACCATGCTATTTGATTTCGCCGACTAAAGCATTTCCCATTCAAAACAAGAGTTTCACTACTAGGACAAAGCCTGAAGACAACGAGTTGTCTTCAGGCTTTGTCCTAAAAATCATCTCACCCCAGCATTAAAACCCCTTTACAATGCAAATATACTATGATATTTTTGTTTCATAGTATATTTCAACTATTGTGTCGTCCCTGAAGGTTTAAGGTTGAGTGGTCCCATGAATACTGTGATGCATTGTGCTACCCCCGATCTGATTCAGTTATTTCAGTCTGCCATGGATAAATACCGATCCAATGACCTTTCCAGTTGTTTGGGCGTTATGAGCCAATTGTTAGCCACACCAGAAAATGCCGATTTAGACCTTTATATTGCTGCCCATGCCGTACCACCCTTTCGGCTGACAGCTTTTCATTGGTTAAGAGTTGCCTATGCCTTGGCAGCCAGTGAAATTCAGCACCATCCCCAAGGGGATTGGGACTGGATTGACCCAGCCTCTACTTATGGGTGTGGTATTACCATTCCAACCGCATTGGATGCCGCATTAACTTGCCTCTTGTTCTAGAGTTCGTCAACCGGAAATAACCATGGAAAGCCAACGTAAATCCCGTTTTATTGTTCCTAGGGAAGAGAGGGATCGCCCTCCAGTGATTCGCCAGAAACTACCAATCCCCTCTGGGGCTCAAGACCAACAATCAGAAGAATTAAACAAACTGTTACCTGATCATCCCCGAATAAAGAAACCTGACCAGGGGATTAATACTAATAATCCTGACCACCCTCATTTCCCTTTGAGGAGGAGAAGTGTCTCTCACCAACCCATACCCTCCTACCTGGTTCCTCCTCCTTCCGGCAAAAATAATCCCTATCAATCCACCCATCTTCCCTGGATTTCTCCAGTCTCCCTCCACCCAGACCAACCAATTAGGATGGGGTCAATTCCACCCAACCATCCTAAACCTCTCTCCCCATTACCAACCCAGTCAAAGGGTTCATTCCCCCACTGTCCCCCAAAACCTACCCCCATTGGGCAATCTGCTGGGAAACAATCCCCATCCTCCCTTAGAATTTTCACCTCCCTGAGCCAATCCATCCATAAATCTATCTTTACGGCTTTCCTTATCTGTGGACTGGCAATTATCATAGGGCGATTCCTCAGAATCAACTCCACTACTTGGCAGGTTCAACCTTCCCCCAACTCAGGCTTAACCGACACTGTAGCAAATCTGAGGACGGAGAAAATAAAAGAACCGTGGTTCAATCAATCAATTACCCCCCTCCCCAAGAGTGCCACTATCCCACACTCTCCAATTGTTGAAAATTATATAAAAACCATGAACCATTTACAACTCAACCCACGGCAGCAGGGTTTGTGGATTCAGTCCCGTAACCAAGTACTGGGAAGTTATCAGGGAACAACCCCCTTTCCCGCCGCCTCCCTGACCAAACTCCTCACCACCTTGGTCGCACTGGATCGGTGGGGACCCAAGCATCAATTTGCCACCATCGTTAAGATAACTGGAACCCAACGGGGCGATAGGGTGGAGGGAGATCTAATTATTGAAGGGAAAGGAGATCCTTTTTTTGTATGGGAATCAGCCATTGCCCTTGGTAATTTGCTGAATCAACGGAATATCCGTCAATTCACTGGCAATCTACTGATCACTGGGAACTTTGCCATGAATTTCGAGCAAGATCCACTGAAATCGGGACTTTTATTGAAACAAGGATTAAACGTGGCACTTTGGAATAAGGTCCTTTTGCAACAGTATCAAACGTTACCCAGTACCACTCCAAAACCCTCAGTCACAATTCTTGGAAAGGTCATTGTCCATCCTGCCCCCATGGCAACTACCATCAAGCCCTTCGTCGTTCTTCCATCATTGCCCTTAGTTCAACTATTACGACGACAAAATCTCTACAGCAATAATGGTATGGCTGAAATAATAGCCCAGTCTCTAGGAGGGGCATCCACCATTCAGCAACGAACCCTTGAACTCACCGCCTTACCATCCCATGAAGTGCAGGTGATGAATGGTTCAGGCTTAGGTCAGGAAAACCGTTTATCTCCCAGGGCTGCATGTACTGTGCTTGGAGCCTTGAAAACCCAACTACAACACGCTGGTCTGAATTTAGGAGACATAGTGGAGACCATGGGAAAAGACGAAGGATTACTTGCCCTTCGTCGATTGCCCCTGTTGACGATGGCAAAAACCGGAACATTGGGGACGGTTAGCACACTGGCAGGCATCACAGTTAATTCAACAGGAGAACCTATATGCATTGCCATATCCAATCAGGGAACCGATGTGAAGGTATTGCGACTGGAGCAAGATGATTTGGTTACAGCGGTACATCGATCTTGATTCAAATTGACAAATCTGTAATATTTCGTTATATTAATTAATAATTATTTAACTTTAAAGGTGTTTGCCATGGTTATTGTTATTAGTTTACTCATTATGGGTTGGGTCGTTGCCTCTGTAATCGGGACTCAGGCTTATTTCCTAGGAGAGCAAACCAAGCCTATCCATGCCCGTAATTGGAACTCCTCATCCTTTGAATCATTGTCTGAATCCATCACCGGCAAAGGGATTGACCATGCCAACCGCACTCCTTCTGCTGATGTATTAGTCGCTTTTGTTGAAGGATCGTTATAACTTTCGTTGAGGCTGATTTGAATTGTGGCGAAGTTGTTCACTCAACTTCACCACAGCTCCGATTACCGCAACCATAGGTGCTTGAAATTCATTGACTGCCACTAAATCCATGATATTTTCTAAGGTACCCATGAGTTCTTCTTGCTCTGGTCGTGTTCCCCATCGAATTAATGCAATGGGGGTGCTAGAATTGAGACCGCCTAATTGTAATTGTCCAATAATGTAAGATAGATTATGCAATCCCATGTACACAACAATGGTTTCTGATCCTTGGGCGATCGCTTCCCAATTTACTTCTGGACGGTACTTTCCAGCTGATTCATGACCGGTTACAAAAGTAACTGAAGAGCTATAATCCCGATGAGTCAGGGGGATTTGGGCATAGGCTGGTGCCGCAACTCCAGAAGTCACCCCTGGAACTACCTCCACCGATAATCCTACTCGGCAAAGATCTTCCATCTCTTCGCCTCCCCGCCCAAATACAAATGGGTCTCCTCCTTTAAGCCGCACCACTATTTTGCCACTGCGAGCTTTATCGATTAATAGTTGAGTTGTTTCGGCTTGTAATAGCGAATGGACACCTCGTCGCTTTCCAGCATTAATTAATTCAGCTTGGGGATTAACCATATCTAAGATGGCGGGGCTCACTAAGGCATCGTGAACCACAACATCCGCCGCTTCCAATAATGCTTTTCCTTTAAGTGTTAATAATCCCGGATCCCCAGGACCTGCTCCTACGAGATACACCTTTCCTGGGGAGAAACTGAGCAATTCAGGCATAATTGGAATAACTAGTCAAACCCAAGATTTATGAGATCTTGGCAGAGTTATAACCATAACCTCACAAGTTAAGTACAAAATCATTAGACAATAACTTGACACGCCTTTTGGTAATACTTTTTACGATCATCTAAACCATTGTAGCCGCCATTTACCCGCAAGGTGACCTGCTCCACAGTGGGGTTTTTATCACACAGAGCATTCATATTATTATTCCACCACCAAAAACCAGCACTGGTGAATGGGTATTTAGTCGCCACATAAGCAGATCCATCCATTACCTTCGGATCTGCAATGGCATTACTAAACGCTTGGTAATTCGCTCGACCAGTGAGTTGAATTGCACCGGCTCCTTTATACTTTGGTCCATCTCCAGGATTAACATTGCCTAAATCTTTACGACCTTCCAAATAACCACCGTTATCTAGTTCTTGTAGCCAGCGTAGCCCCCCAGATTCATGGGCAGTTTGGCTAACAAAATGACGAATTCTGGGTAAATTGTTAATCTTATACTTATCAAGACATTCATTCAAATCCTGCAACTGACCATCAGATAATTTTCTACCATACACTGATTCTGCTTGTTGCCGCGTAATAATACCAAGCAGTTTAATGATGCTGCCATCATCATCCAATAATTCAATATGCTCGATGAAAGCAAGCCAACTTCGTTCAGATTGAATAAGAATTGGCTCACCTTTGTCATCATTTCCTAATGTGAATCTCACATGCTTTGGAACATCAATTGTATAGGAATCAACCGTAAAGCGTGAGTTGGTCTTAAATGAAAACTTCTCAGCATCAGTCAAATCCGCATTAGACTTGGGGCTAAGTTTCAACCAAGTATCTTGCTTGGCGCGAATTGTAAAAGCCATGATTCCAGGATTCAATGGTGTTTTTCAACAATCAATCATAACATGCATCCCCAATTCCACTAAAGGATCCCAAAAATGATTAATTTTTGTATAATTAAAATAATTTACATTGAGTTGATTATTATTAGCCCATAACTGAAATGCATATGTTAGGGTTAAGAGTGAGAATTTTGATCGGCTGTGCGGTTTGTCTTCAGTGTTTAAGCAATTTTGCCTCCGGATCCCCTTCTCAGTGATTTTTTAATTTGGAGGCTTTCAAATGTCCATATATGTTGGTAACCTGGCATACTCAGTTACCCAGGAAGATTTGGTGGGTGTTTTCAGTGAGTATGGTACCGTGAAGCGGGTTCAATTACCAACCGATCGGGAAACGGGAAAAATGCGGGGTTTCGCATTTGTAGAAATGAGTCAAGATGCCGAAGAAACGGCTGCAATTGACGCTTTAGATGGAGCAGAATGGATGGGACGTGACTTAAAGGTTAATAAGGCACGTCCTCGGGAAGACCGCAAGCCTGCTGGAGGTAACGGTTGGAGTAGCAACCGCACTGGAAATCGTCGTTATTGATGACCAAGGACTACATTTACATTAAGGATCGCAGTATCGTTTAGGTCAGTTTTTACCCCAAGTGGGTACTCACCAAAATACAATGATTTTAATGGCTGAAAACCATATCTCACTTAAAAATTAGGTCAACCAAATTTTTAAGTGAATTGGTTTTATCTTAGACAACCTCAACTAGTTTGAGCATCCAATGTTGAAACTCTGGGTTTCCTTTGGTTTCAGGGGGAGCCCAGTTTTTATTTTTGCCATTGGATCAAAAGTATTTATTAGGGAAGGAGCATAGGGAATGACCCAGGTTATTTTGGGAGAAAATGAAAATATAGAATCAGCGTTACGTCGATTTAAACGCCAGGTGTCCCGCGCTGGAATTTATGCCGATATTCGTAAAAATCGTCATTTTGAAACCCCATTAGAAAAAGAAAAACGAAAAGCCATTGCACGGCGACGGAAGCGGTTTAGATCAGGGTTTTAAGTTATCGTTTCCCTGTTACTGTATGTTAGACCATGATGTCATTATTGTTGGGGGTGGCTTGGCTGGGTCCCGAGCTGCCTTAGAAATAGCTGGTCTTCTCCCGGGAATTAATGTGGGCTTAATTGCGAAAACCCATCCAATTCGTTCCCACTCCGTGGCGGCTCAAGGTGGAATTGCAGCAACCCTAAAAAATGTGGATACCCAGGATAGCTGGGAGAGTCATGCATTTGATACCGTTAAGGGGTCTGACTATTTAGCGGATCAAGATGCAGTTGCCATCCTGACCCAAGAAGCTCCCGAAGTAGTGTTTGATTTAGAACACAGGGGGGTACTCTTTTCCCGATTACCCGATGGACGGATTGCTCAACGGGCATTTGGAGGACATTCCCATAATCGCACCTGTTATGCAGCGGATAAAACGGGTCATGCTATCTTACATGAATTAATTTCTAATTTAATGGCATGTGGGGTGACAATATATGATGAATGGTACGTCATGCGCTTGATTTTGGAAGATAATCAAGCCAAAGGGGTGGTTATGTACCATTTGTTAGACGGAAAGGTTGAGGTGGTCAGAGCCAAGTCAGTGATGTTTGCCACTGGCGGTTATGGAAGGGTCTTTAATACGACTTCCAATGATTATGCCTCCACTGGAGATGGTTTAGCCATGACGGCTAGGGCAGGGCTTCCATTGGAGGATATGGAATTTGTACAATTTCATCCCACTGGGTTATATCCCGTAGGGGTGCTGATTTCAGAAGCGGTACGGGGTGAGGGAGCCTATTTAATCAATAGTGATGGCAATCGGTTTATGCACCACTATGCACCAAGCCGCATGGAGTTAGCGCCAAGAGATATTACATCTAGGGCGATCGCCATCGAAATTGGAAAAGGTCGGGGTATTTTCCCCAATGGTTCTCCTGGTGGTCCTTTTGTATATTTGGACTTGCGTCACATGGGGCGTGAAAAAATCATGAGTCGTATTCCCTTTTGCTGGGAAGAAGCCCATCGATTAGTTGGAATTGATGCATCAATCCAGCCTATCCCTGTCCGCCCCACTGTTCACTATTCCATGGGTGGTATTCCTGTCAATACCCATGGACAGGTTCGTCGTAACAGTCAAGAGTTAGTGGATGGTTTTTTTGCCGCTGGTGAAGCTGCTTGTGTTTCTGTTCATGGGGCGAATCGGTTGGGTAGTAATTCATTATTAGAATGTGTTGTATTTGGTCGCCGCACTGGAACTGCAATTGCTTCATCTGTTATCACCCGAAAATTACCAGATTTAGACGAAGCTCACTACTTAAAAGAAGCCCATCATCAAATCCAATCTTTACTTGATCAACGGGGGCAATACCGTATTGCTGAAATACGTCAGGCATACCAAGATTGTATGACTTCATTTTGTGGAGTATTCCGTTCTTCGGCATTGATGGAAGAAGGCTTAATGCAACTCAGGCAGATTCAAAGTCGTTATGGTCAGATTCGTTTAGATGATCAGGGTAGTTGCTGGAATACGGAATTAATTGAAGCCCTTGAATTACAAAATCTGATGGTGGTTGGAGAACTAATCTTGTTTTCTGCCTTGAACCGCAAAGAAAGCAGGGGATCCCATGCCCGGGAAGACTTTCCAGAGCGGGATGATAATAATTTCTTACATCATACCCTGGCTTTTTATTCCTCTGCAGGAATTGAAATTTCCCTAATGCCTGTGGTTATTTCCATGTTTCATCCTCAGGCAAGGCAATATTAAGGTTTAAGGCAAAGAGTGGTGGAAAATGAATAAATTAGCGGGCCAGGAGGGATTCGAACCCCCGACACCGTGGTCCGTAGCCACGTGCTCTAGTCCACTGAGCTACAGGCCCTCAGTGAACCTTTACTATAACACAATGACATAGGAAGATAACACTCCACATTGAAAATTGGTCATATTAAATTTTATGAAAGTGGTAATCCACCCTAAACTATTGCCAACAGCCTTGGTTGTAAATTCAATGAATACCGTAAATGCTTGAACTATGGTGAATATAAATTCTATCCCTGCTGTTGACTTCTATCGATGGCGATTCTGGGCTGAAGAATTATTAAATCAGGAACAGTCAGGGGATTTTACCATTGCTGAATTGGATAAATTCCTTCAGTATGCTGGGGGTGTTGACCGGTTATCCCTTCGGTTAGGGTTACGTCAAGACAACTATCCGATTCAACTGTCCTGTGATTTGCCTCAACTGACTAGGCTTTGGCAGCAAAGGGTAAAGGAAAGAGTACCCCTCCAGTATTTGGTTGGTTGGGCAGGATGGCGTCAGTTTACATTGCAGGTGACCCCTGGTGTCCTCATTCCCCGCCCTGAGACGGAAGTGTTGGTTGACTGGGTACAGGAGGAAATTAGGAAGGGCAAGCATGACCAAGGGTCGCCAACTGGCAACTGGGCGGATTTAGGAACGGGTAGTGGAGCGATCGCCATTGGTTTATGTACAATTTTCCCAAATATTACCCTTCATGCCGTAGATTGTAGTGAAATTGCTCTGGCAATGGCCAAAGTTAACGCTCAACAGAACAGACTTGACCATCGGATTCAGTTTTACCATGGAGAGTGGTTTGAGCCTTTACATCATTTACAAGGGAACTTACAGGGAATGGTATCCAACCCACCCTACATTCCAACCCACCAACTATCTAGACTACAACCGGAAGTGGCTAACCATGAACCATGGGTAGCACTAGATGGTGGTTCCGATGGACTTGATTGTATTCGGATTCTGGTTAAACAAGGGACTCACTATCTGTGCCCCGGTGGGCTATGGGTAGTTGAATGTATGGCAGGGCAAGCCCTAACTATCGCACAACTCTTACATCATCAAGGAGACTATGGTCATATTCACATTACCAAAGACTGGGAGGGGATTGAACGGTTTGTCATTGCCCAGAGACAATGTTAATTCATGATCACCCCCCTGCTACCCAATCATGCCCATTCCATATTTTCCACTAGCTGCCTGGCATACTCCCAGCAATGTTCATCCTGAGACGGATCCCCGTCAACGATTGCATGAATTCATTGAAGAATTTGAACAACGGTTGGCTTCCCTGACCTGGGGACAACCCTTTCCAACGATTCTTCTTGCTGAAACTGATCCGCTCCGTTACATCGCAGGATTTTTAGTTGCAGTTCACCATCATTGTCCTGTCATCCTTGCAAACCCCCATTGGGGAGACTGGGAGTGGCAACAAGTCTACCAACAGGTTCACCCCCATCTCTGTTTTGCAGATTCGTTGTTCAAGCTACCCCCCTTTCCATCAACTTCTCAACTCCCTTCATCACTAATCTTGATCCCCACTGGGGGAACCTCTGGACAAATGCGCTTTGTTCAGCACACCTGGAAAACCCTAATGGCTTCTATTCAAGGGTTTCAAAAACACTTTCAAATTGACATAATTCATTCTTGTTGTCTCCTCCCTCTTTACCATGTCAGCGGATTAATGCAATTTCTACGATCTTATGTGAGCGGCGGACAATTAATCATCATGCCCTTCAAGTCATTAACCCCTGATAGCCTAAAATTCCTACCCGATGTAACCGACTTCTTCATATCTTTAGTGCCTACCCAATTACAACGATGTTGTCAATCCCCTGATTTAAGTGAATGGTTAAGTCAAGGTCAGATGGTTTTGTTGGGGGGGGCACCGGTTTGGGATCAAGTACTACAAGAATCCCGTCGCAAGGGAATCAGGGTGACACTGACCTATGGAATGACAGAAACCGCGTCCCAAGTTACCGCCCTTAAACCTGAGGAGTTTAGCCAGGGGCGCACTGGATGCGGTAGAGCATTACCCCATGCCAAGGTAAGAATCATTGATGAGGGGGGGAGGGAGTTGTCAGCTTTTGAAGTAGGACGGGTTGTGATCCAATCTCGGTCATTGGGGTGGGGGTATTATCCTGACCAACCATTTGGGGTTGACTGGGTGACAGATGATCTGGGCTTTTTGGATCAACACGATTACTT
>CAIUCS010000101.1 GCA_903897715.1 uncultured Synechococcales cyanobacterium | reverse complement strand
GTGAAGAAAACGGAAACGATCGCTCAGGAGTTAGGCAGTCTTTCTCCGGTACTGGAAAAAAACGTTGATCGCATCTTTAAGCAAGGGATTCAACGAGAACAGATCGACCAAATGAGTTTGCAAATTGAACAGGCAGATGAAGAGACGGACATCACCACTGGCAAAGGTCGGGTTATTAAGGAGGAATTGGAAGCGGTTCGGGAAGTGGAATCCAAGCTGGTTGCCCAGCAAATAGAATTACAGGAGTTGTTGGAAAAATCCCGCAAGTGGCTAGGCTTTGCGGTGAATCATTTTCAAGATGCCCTCGACCTGTCTTTAGGGTTGATGGGGGCGAAGTCACTCCAGCCCAGTGGCGATCGTTCGGTTTGGACAATTCCCAGCCTAGAGGAACAATTAGGCGGAGATCCATCCTGGGCTGCCACCTTAGATAGCCTGCGGGCACCCCGGCAGAAAGGGCAAAGTATTCGAGAATGGCGACGGGAATCCCCGGTGCGCCCGGTGGTCTTTAAGGATCCTGATAGTTTAGATGGACAAGTGGTTCACCTTCATTTAGAACACCGCTTTGTACAGCGGCTTTTGGGACGGTTCCTCGCTCAGGGCTTTGTTCACCACGAGTTGAGTCGGGCTTGTGTGTGTCGAACAGAATCAGCAGTGCCCAAAGTAATCGTGTTGGGGCGGTTATCCCTCTATGGCGATCGGGCAACACGGCTCCACGATGAAATTCTGGCAGTGGCCGCCGAATGGATCGAACCAGACCAACGGGGGAGAAGTAAACTCCGTCCCTTATCCATCGGTGAGCAAGAAAAAGTCTTAGAGGAATTGGAAAAATGCCTTGGAGACCCCTCTCTACGTCAAGTGTCCTCCCATCAGTTAACCCAGTTTCAAACCTATGCGGCTCAGGATGTGGAAGAGTTACGTTCTCACCTGGAGAAGCGATCCCTCTCCTTGAAGGAAGGGGCGATTCGTCACTTGACCCAGAGAGGAACACAGGAAGCAAAGGCGATGGTAGAGCTATTGCAATCCCAAAAGCAGCGCATTGAGAAGGAACTGCCCGATAAACAACAGGAGATTAAACAGTTAACCCTAGAATTTTCCGACTCTGAACGGCGACAGTTAAAGCTGGATGTGCAGTTTATGGAAGACCGTCTCAACAAAATCGATCGGGAAATCCATACCGAACCTCAGCGGATTCGTGCAGCTTATGAGGTGAAAGCCGATCGGATAGAGCCGGTGGGTCTAGTTTATCTGTGGCCACTATCTAATTAAATCGCTAGGATTAACTCTAGAATCTGCACACTGAGGTGAGACTATGCCAGAAACAAAGCGCTTGGCTTTATCAAAAATTAAGAACGGCTCAATTTTCATGAACAGAGAACAGGAGAATAACATGAGCATTCAAGATATATTAACGGTGGCAAAAGAATTGTCTGTACAGGAGCGATTGCAGGTGGCAATTCTCTTGCTTGAATCTCTCAAAACTAGCCACCCCCCGGAGTTTCAATATGTTAACGTTAAGTACTCCGAAGGTTCTTCAGCAGATTTCTCAGCAGATGTTGATCCCTTATGGAAAAGTGAATTACATCCCCTGGTTCAGAGTTTAATCGGAGCAGTTCCTTCTGAAAAAAATGAAAACCCTCCAGAGCTATATATCGATTATCTAGAGGAGAAGTACAGTTGAAACGGGTTCTTTTTGATAGCGATGTTTTGCTGGATGTCTTACTAGAACGCCAGCCTTTTGTGACTCAATCTGCAAAAGCATTGAACTGGGCTACTTTACCAGGAAATGAGGGTATGGTTGCAGCCCATGCCATAACGAATATGTTCTATATTCTCCGACGGAAAGTGAATCGAGAAGCAGCTATGCGGCTCCTTCTGACGATCGCTATACTTCTTACAGTGGCTAGCATTACTCAGGCAGTCATTGATTCAGCATTAAGGAGTTCTATGACAGACTTTGAGGATGCTGTTACCAGTGCGGCAGCTTCTTTCAGTGAGGCTGGGGTGCTTATTACTCGTAATGGCTCAGACTTTAAGAATTCATTGATTCCAGCACTGTCACCTCGTGAGGTTTTAGATACCTTGTCCAATAGTGAACCGGAGATCAAACTATGACACAGGTTACCGATCGCTGTATTGGGTCTAGAAAATGTACGGGAACGAACTGCCATGATTCGCTAATGGGTTAAACGTTATGTCTCAAGACGATCGCTCTACATATTTCCACAAAGAATGGATTGGTATGCTCCAGCCGGTGGGGTTGGTGGTGGAAGCGACTGCTTTAGTGCAGGCTCAGATTAATCTCGATCGCGGCACACTGGTAGACCTGCAACAGCAGTTTAAGGATCTGGTCACGGAAGAGAAGTTACCAGGGAAACCCAATTACCAGGGCTTCTGGATGGGGGGCGATCGCTTTCAAGACTTACTCACCCAATTTCTGCACTGGCCCACCCAGACCATCGCTGGTTTAGGCAATAACCCGTTACCCGATCACTGTACCCTGTACCTCAAGGACTACGAAGAAATCCTGGAACCCACCTATGGGGTGAAGGATAAGGCAGGAGAGTGGGTGATTCTGGTAAAAGTGGTGCCCCTGGGGTGGGACTTGGATCAGGATGAACCGGGGTCAGAACACAAATGGCAGGCAACCCCGCAGCAAAAGTTTGAACGCTTACTGCGGGAAGCACAGCAGCCGGTGGGTTTACTGTTCAATGGGACTCACCTCCGTCTAGTCTATGCGCCCCGTGGGGAAGCCTCCGGGTATCTCACCTTTCCGGTGCAAGCCATGACGGAAGTGGCAGGGCGGTTGATCCTGGGGGCACTGGAAATGCTACTGGGACGGAACTGTTTACTCTCTAGCCGTCCAGAGCAACGCCTGACCAAAGTGTTGGAAGCCAGCCGCAAAGCGCAGGCGCTGGTATCAGAACAATTAGCATCTCAGGTTTTAGATGCACTGTGGGAACTGCTGCGAGGCTTTGAAAGTGCAGCCAAGATGGTGCAGAGTCCCATTCTGGAGAAGCTATCCCAAACAAAGGACGGATGCCGCCACATTTACGGGGGACTAATTACAACCCTGATGCGTCTGGTCTTTTTGCTCTATGCAGAGGAGCGGGACGTTATGCCCGATGAGGAAGTCTATAACCGCTACTACTCGGTGTTGGGACTGTACGATCGCTTAGTGGAAGATCAGGGCACCTATCCCGATACAATGGATCAACGCTATGGAGCTTGGGCGGGGCTGCTGAGTCTATTTCGCCTAGTCTATGAAGGGGGCGGTCCTTACGAAGACTATCTACCCGCCCGTCATGGTCAGTTATTTGACCCGGATACCTACCCGTTTCTGGAGGGACGCTGGAGTAACGAGGAACCTGTAAACCATCTCCCCCAAATTTCCGATGGTGTGGTCTTTCGGATGTTGGATAAGCTGCTCATGCTCAAGGGCGATCGTCTTTCCTATCGTGCCCTAGGGGTGGAAGAAATTGGTTCCGTCTATGAAGGGATTATGGGCTTTGAGGTGGAGGTGGCAACAGGACCATCCCTGGCAGTGCGCCCCAAAGATGTGGTGGTGAACCTGGAAGAACTTTTAGCGACGAAACCCGCCGATCGCTCTAAACCACTGAAGGAGGCAGGCTGTGACTTGGGGACAGGACAAGCGGCTCAAGAACTCAAGTCTGCGAAAACCATCGCCGAACTGCAAGCTGCTTTAGAAAAACGTGCCTCCCACCGCACCCTAGGGGTATTGCCCACAGGAAGCCTGTACCTGCAACCGGGGGAAGAACGACGGCGATCGGGTTCCCACTATACCCCCCAGAAGTTAACCGCTCCCATCGTAGAAACCACTTTACAGCCGATCTTCCATCAGCTTGGGGAACACCCCACCGCAGAGCAGATTTTGGAGCTGAAGGTGTGTGACCTGGCGATGGGTTCCGGGGCATTTTTGGTGGAAACTTGCCGACAGTTGGCGGATGCCCTGGTGAAGGCTTGGGAACGGGAGAAGACCCTCACCCCTAGCCCCTCTCCCAGGACGGGAGAGGGGGACAAGAACAAGAGAGGAGAGGAGCGGTGGGAGGTGCCGGAAGTGGTGCGGCAAAAAATGGTGGAAGTTGCGCGACAGTTTCGTAAGGAACCTACACCGAGTGAAGCAATTTTGTGGCAAGCTCTGCGAGGTAAAAAGCTAGATGGGCACAAGTTTCGTCGGCAGCAACCGATCGGCAGCTTTATTGTGGACTTCTTCTGTCCTGCGGAACGGTTAATCGTCGAGATTGACGGCGGTATTCATGAAACCCAGCGTGACTTAGACCAGCAACGCCAGGAACTCCTAGAGTCCTTAGGTTTACGATTTATTCGACTCTCCAGCACCCTAGTTGACACAAATTTACCCCTAGCTCTCCAAACCCTCCAAACTGCCCTCTTATCCCCCGTGGAAGAAGGGCTAGAAATGAGGGAGTCTTCCGCACCATCTGCCCTCTCAACCCCATATCCCCTCTTGTCCCCCTCTCCCCCCGTGGAAGAAGGGCTAGGGATGAGGGAGTCTTCCCCACCATATCCCCTCTTGTCCCCCTCTCCCCCCGTGGGAGAGGGGCTAGGGGTGAGGGGGTCTTCCACCATCGACCCATTGTTGCTGGCACGGCGCTTAGTGGCTCAACGATGTCTCTATGGTGTGGACAAGAACCCCTTTGCGGTCAACTTGGCGAAGCTCTCTCTGTGGCTGTTGACCCTCTCTAACGATCGCCCCTTTACCTTTCTGGATCATGCCCTGAAGTGTGGGGATTCTCTGGTGGGACTGACCTCGAAGGAGATTGGTAGCTTTACGGGTACGGCGCAACTGTCGTTTCTGGATGGCGGGACAAAAATTCGTGAGGAACTGAAACAGGTAGAGGCAGACCGCCGATGGATTCAGGCGATAGACACCACGGACGATCGCCAGATGAAACAGAAATACCAGGCTTGGCAGCGGGTGGAAGGGATTTTGGCAGAACCACGGTTAGCAGGACAGATGAAGGTGGCGGCTTTTTTTAATGGGAAGAAGACGAAGGAACGGGAAAATTTAGAGAAGGACTATCAAACTCTATTGGCTCAGGGGACAGTGGCAGAAAAGGAGGCGATCGTTTCGGGTTTGACCCAAGGCGATCGGGCTGTGATTCCGTTTAATTGGGAGCTTGAGTTTCCAGAGGTATTTAATCGAGACAATCCGGGGTTTGATGCGATCGTGGG
>CAIUCS010000100.1 GCA_903897715.1 uncultured Synechococcales cyanobacterium | reverse complement strand
TTTCCATTGTATTTGCCTTGTCGTTAGCATCTTCACCGCGAAACCCCTTAATTTCCACGATCAGATTTAATAAATCATCGCGCTCATCTTTGAAGTACTCTATGCAAATAGAACAGACACTGTTGCACGTCAAATTTGAATCGGCTCATCAGTCCCCTGTCCACCGGCGAGAAAAGCTGTAAAATTAATGGGACATATAAACGTAAACCCTTTCCCAAACAGAATTGGCTAAACTTCACTAGCCAATAATGGTCTTGGATATTCATCGGGAAGCGAACAATCATAATTTTTTAGTTTACTATTTTAATTAGGTATTTGTTAACTGCGAGGGGAATCGCACCGCATGGGAAGAGTAGTTGGCATTGATTTGGGGACAACCAATTCAGTAGTTGCTGTGATGGAAGGGGGTAAACCAATTGTCATTGCAAATGTGGAAGGCTCTCGCACCACTCCTTCAGTAGTGGGCTTTAGTAAGGATGGAGAGTTGCTGGTGGGGCAAATGGCACGGCGACAGACGGTGCTAAACCCTTCCAATACCTTTTATGCCATTAAACGTTTCATGGGACGCAAGTATAATGAGCTGTCCTTAGATTCAAAACGGGTTCCTTATACCATCCGTCGGGATGATGGGAATAATATTAAAATTAAATGCCCTAAATTGGATAAAGAATTTGCCCCAGAAGAACTATCAGCCATGATTTTACGAAAACTGGCAGAAGAGGCAAGTCACTATTTAGGGGAACCGGTGACGGGTGCTGTTATTACCGTTCCTGCTTACTTTAATGACTCCCAACGGCAGGCAACCCGTGATGCCGGACGCATTGCCGGTTTAGAGGTTAAACGGATCTTGAATGAACCCACTGCAGCATCCCTAGCCTATGGTCTGAATAAGAAAGAAAACAAAACCATTCTTGTGTATGACCTTGGGGGTGGAACCTTTGATGTGTCGCTGTTAGAGGTGGGAGACGGTGTTTTTGAGGTTAAATCCACCAGCGGTGATACCCAGTTGGGGGGGAATGACTTTGATAAGCGGATTGTTGATTGGTTGGCTGAGCAATTTCAAGAGCAGGAAGGAATGGATCTACGTCGCGATCGCCAATCCTTACAGCGACTCACTGAAGCTGCAGAAAAAGCTAAGATTGAACTTTCCGGCGTGTCCGTCACTGAAATTAACCTACCATTTATCACTGCTACCGAGGATGGTCCCAAACATTTGGAAACCCGGTTAACTCGTCCACAATTTGAAGAACTGGCTGCTGATTTAATTGATCGTCTTCGATCTCCCGTTAAACGGGTTTTAGGGGATGCCGGAATGGGACCGGATCAGATTGATGAGGTTGTTTTGGTGGGTGGTTCAACTCGCATCCCCATGGTACAGCAATTGGTGCGTAAGTTAATTGATCGGGAACCCAATCAAAATGTCAATCCTGATGAAGTTGTAGCAGTTGGTGCAGCCATCCAAGCTGGTATTTTGGCGGGCGAAATTAAAGATATTCTACTCTTAGATGTCACCCCATTATCCCTAGGACTGGAAACTGCCAACGGCATGACTAAAAAATTAATTCCTCGCAACACGACCATTCCCGTCCGTCGTGCTGATACCTTTTCCACCGCCAGTGATAACCAAACCCTAGTTGAAATCCATGTTCTACAAGGGGAACGGGAGGTGGCTGTGGATAATAAATCATTAGGTCGGTTTAAGCTATCAGGGATTCCCCCCGCCCCTCGCGGTGTTCCCCAAGTGCAGGTTGCTTTTGACATTGATGCCAATGGTATTTTACAAGTTACGGCATTGGACAGGACTACCGGACGGGACCAATCTTTAACTATCCAAGGTGCCTCCACCTCCAGCCGAGAAGAAGTGGAACGCATGATCCAAGATGCTGAAAAATTTGCCGAGGTTGACCGCGCCCGTCGGGAAAAGGTGGAAAAACGGAGCCGGGCTGAGTCCATCGCATATCAAGCAGAGCGAAAATTACGGGAGGTTGCCTTAGACTATGGACTATATTTTGCTAGCGATCGCCGGAAGCGCATTGAAACTTTGATCCGAGAGTTACGGGATAACTTAACCCAAAATGATGAACGGGGGATTGACCTAGCCCAGGCTGGTCTCCAAGATGCCCTATATGATCTCAATCGGGAATTAATGATTGTTGCTGATGACGACGATGATGAAGATTTCTTTGAACCATTGAAAAACACCCTAGCAAAGGTGAAAAATATAAATCCTTTTTCGGATCGGGATCGGGGACGGGATCGGGATAATGATTATCGAAATTATGACCGTTACTCTACCATTGATGATAATTCTTCCTTTGGGGATGATCGGTTTTCCTACGGAGGCAGGTCTAATACCCGTTGGGATGAGTACGATAGCCGGGGTAGGGACGGGGGGTATGGTAATCGTGAAAGGGATCAACCCATCCGTCGTAATGATTGGGATAACGATACCAGGGATAATCCCAGACGAGATGAACGGGGTCGTCGCTCTAGTGACCGTTTAGACAATTCCCGTCGAGAAGGGGGGAGTAATCGTTCATCAGGGAGTCCCCGTCGCTATGGTCCTGATAATTGGGACGATCAAGATGATTGGTTGTAATCATTGGGGGGTAAGGGGATGAGGGCAAACGTGGAACATTGAGATACTCTCAACCGGATATCGGCGAATGACGTGAACCCGAATTGAGGTTAATTTCAGCCCTTGGTTCCTTGACCGATTGGAATAGGGTTATTATGGAAATGTGTTCCTATGACTGGCTTTCCTTTATCAAACACTTCTATTATATTTATTCCCTCATTTACCCCATAGCATGAAAAACTATCGAAATTACTACGCCATGTTGGGAGTATCGAGGGATGCCACGGTCGAAGAGATCAAAAAGATCTACCGTAAATTAGCTCGACAGTACCATCCCGACTTAAATCCTGGCAATAAATCTGCTGAAGAAAAGTTTAAAGATATTGGCGAAGCCTATGAAGTTTTGTCTGATACTGAAAAACGTAGAAAATATGATCAGTTCAGTCGTTTTTGGAAACAAGGCGGGTTTCCACCGGGATCCATACCCAACTGGGGGAACGGAGGGAGTCGCACCACTTCAGACATGGATTTCAGTGAATTTCCTGATTTCAATACCTTTGTGGATCAGTTACTCGGACGACGCCCCCCCACCCGTGAAACCGGCAATGGCTCTCCTAAAAACCGTGATTTCCGACCGGGTACGTCTAAAAACGCCTATACTGTCAACCGTGCTGTTAGCCGACGGGATACTGAAGCACAGTTGGTGGTGCCCCTAGAGAAGGCATACCAAGGGGGTCGGGAACGAATTCGACTGGAAGATGGGCGATCGATGGAAGTGAATATGCCCCCCGGTATGGTAACGGGTCAAAAAATTCGGTTGAAGGGGCAGGGAAGTAATGGAGGTGATTTGTATATCAAAATTGAAGTTGCAGCTCATTCCCTCTTTACCCTGGATGGAGTGGATATCCATTGTTTAATCCCAATTAGCCCCGTTGAAGCAGTGCTAGGGGGAATGATTGAAGTTCCCACCCTAGATGGTTTAGTAAAAATGACATTGCCCCCTGGAGTCAGGGGAGGACAACGACTACGATTAGCTGCTAAAGGATACCCGTCGGGTAGCGATCGCCGAGGTGATCAAATCGTAGAATTACAGATTATTGCACCTAAGGAAATTACCCCCCAAGAACGAGAATTATACGAACAACTTCGGCAGGTTCAGTCTTCATCCCCGAGAAGTCGTATTTTAGAAGCTCAATTAAATCAGTAGGGTTGTTTTTCCAAGTCAGAACGCATCCGTGCCAAGGTTAGATTCATTTGGTCAAACATTTGTTGGGGAGTCATCCCAAACTGACCAAGTTGGGTGCGCAACTGTTGCACGGACATTTGTGCCATAAAATCTTCTGATAGCTCAAACCGTTTCATAAAAATACGATACCGATCCATCATCCCTTCCATTTGCTCGATGAATAGTTTCTTACCCTCTCGGTCGAACTTGCCATATTGCTCCCCCAAGCGGATCAAGGATTGATAATCCTCAAATAATTGTTTTGCTTCGGTTTGTACAATTTCAGAATCAAAAAAACCCATAGTTACCATCCATCTATTTACTGTAGTTTTACTATACTTGTATAATCCTGACCAATAAGGTATGAAATAAGAGTCCTACCCAGTTCTAAAAAAGGGATGAAGGGATCTCCGATTCAATCCATCAATGAAAATAAATGGTATTTCAACTGCTGATCCAAATCCCCTATGGAATAGGATAAATCGTTAATTTTTATTTCATTATTATGAGAATAAAGGGTATTAATCACAATGCCAAGGTGGCAAGGGTCGAAATATCCGACCAATTTATGAGGGGTTAATCACTTTATCCCACCACCCGTTCACAATTACCAAATCCACTGAATGAACCTAATGCTATCCCTTTCTTCTCCATCCAGTCAATGTCATAGACTGTCCCTAACCTTCCTCTGTTTTGGTATTGCTTTCATGTTAACTAGTTGTGGTGATAGCCGCATCTCCCAATGTAATCAATTGGTTGCCATTGTCAATAAAGCAGCTGAAGAAGCTCGGGATATCGACAAGATGAGTCAAGCAAGTCAAGGCGATAAAACAAATGAATTAAAAAAAATGACTGACCGGTTCCAACAGTTTGCTAAGGAAATTGATGACATCACCTTAGAAAATCCTGATATTAAAAATTTTCAGAAACAATTTGTCAGCCTATATAACCAAACCAGTCAGTCAAGTCAGAATTTGCGGGATGCCATTGCTAAAAAAAATAAATCGCAGGTTGATAATAATCTCAAGGCTTTCGGAGAAGTCAGTACCTTAGAAGCTAAATTGGTGGAAGAAGTGAATCGTTATTGTGGAGGAGTCAATTAATTCACCAATCAAGGAAAAACCATGGGCATACTTCCAGATAAGGACGGGTGTACCAGTGGCTAAAACTAAACAATCAAGGATAGGAATTGATTGGGAGTTTGGGGCACCCCTACCACGCCTCTTTAATCCTTACTTTTCTATCACCAACCAGTGGACAGGATGGAATTGACATTAAAAAAAATGATTATGGATACTCACTCGATCTATTGCCCAAAAGCCCGTGCCTGAATTACCCGAAGTCGAAACTGTGAGGCTGGGGCTTCAACAAACAACTCTCCATCAAACATTCACAGGTGGGCAAGTCTTACTTAGACGTATTGTTGCCTATCCACCTATCATGAATGACTTTTTAGACCATCTAAAAGGATATACCATTACCCATTGGCATCGTCGGGGAAAGTATTTACTGGCTCAACTGGAAAAATCAACATTATCTGGTTCCCTGTCCACCCCGTCAAATGTTATATCCCATTTAGGTATCCACTTAAGAATGACTGGTCAATTATTATGGGTGAATCAAATTCAACCCCTACCAATTCATACAAGAGTAAGGTTATTTTTAAATGCTGGTCAAGAATTGCGCTATGTCGATCAACGAACCTTTGGTCGAATATGGTGGGTGCCCCCCGATAAATCCCCAGAATCGGTCATCAGCGGTCTGGGAAACCTGGGGCTAGAACCCCTTTCTACCCAGTTTACGGTAGAGTACTTAATTCATCAGATCCACCATCGTCGTCGTCCAATTAAATCTACCCTATTAGACCAAACCATTATTGCCGGTATGGGTAATATTTATGCGGATGAAGCATTGTTTGTCAGTGGTATTAACCCGGTAACCCCATGTAGTAAATTAACGATTCAACAGATTCAACGATTACACCACTCTATCATCCAGGTTCTTCGGGACAGTATTGGGTTGGGGGGGACAACCTTTCGTAATTTTGTGAATATTAAGGGAATTAATGGGAATTATGGCGGTCAAGCATGGGTCTACAACCGAGAGAGGCAACCCTGTTTGATTTGTACAACTGACATTGTACGCCTTAAATTGTCAGGCAGGTCTTCCCATTTTTGTCCTGTTTGTCAACCAGTAAACGAAGCTCAGTGAGGGGTTTACAGCACAATCCACCATATGAAGGCAGAGGTTACAATGACCGATGATGGCTCAGATACTTGGTGGAAAAGTGTCTCAACAATGTTCTGAGTTGTTACCCAATAACTCTTTATTTTATTTTTTTATCAATACCAGCCACACATTATAACATCGGAAACTAGGTTGTGGTAAAAAGTAAGGATTCAAGAAGGGTCGTAGAAGCTTTGCTCTTATATGAGGGCGAAAATCCCCCAAACCCTTTACTAATTCCTATCCTTATTTATTTAGGGCTATCAGGAACTGTTGCATCCGTAGAGTTGAACTTTAAATTAAATCTACAGATTCCTCCAGAAAAAACTTTGCACAGATAAAATTAAAAAGAAACTTACTACGACTATTACTAAGTTGTTGATAACTGAGTAAAGATTCAATCTCTTCTCGTTTCACTAAGTCGAAAATAACACCGTCACTTAACAACTCATCGTGGACGATGGGATTTTCTACGTCAAGATAATCAAACAGTGGTACATTAAACCCCACTTTACGGGGATTATCAACAATTACATCTGGAGCAATAGTACGAACGGCTTCCCTCAATACCGCTTTTGCTCGTCCATTTTGAATTAAATGCCGAGTGGGGATAGATTGACAAATCGTAAATAACTCAGTATCCAAAAAGGGGGAACGATTTTCAATTCCATAATACATAGCATTCAGATCGTCTTCATGAAGAATAACTGGTACACATTCATGGCATAGTTCATTAGCCATACGGTTACGGAGTAGGTCGTTGCAAAAGGTGTTTTCCCTAAATGCCTCATTAAAGGGTTCCTTCAGCATAGAAGAAAAAATTTCGGCATCCAAGAAAATATGATCTCGTCTAGTTGGATCATCAATAAGATAATTAGGATTTTGTAAATAAAGATTACGGACGAAGGGTTGTACGTAGGTCTGCCAGTTTATTAAGGAATTATCATGCAAAATTCGATCAAGGTTTTTGATGACAGCTAGATAAGCAAGGTGGTGATCAAAATAACCTGTAAATAATTCGTCCGCGGCCGAACCACTCACCGATACTTTATATCCAGCAGCTTTTACTGCTTCCATCAAACGCCATTGAGCATAATAAGTAATGGTATAAACTGGGGCATCATGTCCCCGAATTAGGGAACGCAGATTACTTAAAAACCCTTCAGTTGTCAACGGTATAGCAGTATGACGAAGTCCTAGTTCATTGACAGAAAGTTCCACAAACTCCCGTTCTTCATAACGAAGATCTGTATTCATTACAGTAAAGCCGTGGACATTGTATCCCAATTTACGAGCAGCAATGGAAATGAGAGCATTGGAATCTACCCCACCGCTCAAACAAAAAGCGATTGGCACATCGGCACGAAGACGAAGTTCAACACTACGAATTAAAGCTGTTCTAACTGCTTCTACGGATTCATTGAATGATAACTTTTCATTTTGTTGATTAAAATTACCTCTCCAATAAAAAACGTTCCTAGGGTTACTGCTTGAATAAATAATATATGAACCAGCAGGTACTTCTTTCAACTCTTCAAAAAATGTATCCTGCCCCTTATATAGGGATTTATATCCATTAACGAGATAACGTCTGATTTGAGTCAAGTTGATTGGTAATGTCCTGCCCAGTAAAGCAAAAATGGCTTTAGGCTCAGAAGCAAAGTATATCTGACCATCAGATTCATAGTAAAATAATGGCTTTTCACCAAAACGATCCCGGGATAGCAACAGTTCTCCTGTACCTTCATCGTACCAAGCAAATGCCCACATCCCTTCGAGACGTTTTTGTGCATCGAGTCCCCACTGGAGTAATGCTTTTGCTAGCACTTCTGTATCGCTTGCCGTGTGGAAATGATGACCTAAGGACTTAAGTTGTACTCGCAATTCCAAGTAATTATAGATTTCGCCATTTAAAATTAATATCTTGTTATCTACCCGAAAGGGTTGGTTTGCTCGTGGGTCAAGATCTATAATAGCTAAGCGACGATGTACAAATGCGACTGATTGACCTCTCAATCCATGGTGAGTGTAAAACCCTTCCCCATCAGGTCCCCGATGACTGATTGACCTACTTGCAGATTGGAGGCGATCGTTAAGGGGGAGACTATGTCCAAAATACCCAGCTATGCCACACATATCTAAACTAAAACCTCAAGGGTTAATTTTTCACCTTTTACAACATTTCTTTTTAAGGTTCTTCCAATCAGAATATATTCCTCACCCGGTTTCAACCCATCTCCAGGTCTAAGCCATGTCAGATCCTCAAGCCTAATGTCATGCCCTGCGGGTAAGTTTTCCTTGGCAACAATAGAACGACGACCAGACAACTTCATTGAAGACTCTGTGTCATGATGTTGCAATGAACCATCCCCTAAAAGCTGTTCTGTTTCCTTAACCCGACGAACCAACTCAGTCAATTCACCGGGATCAACAGAAAGCGCATGATCACGAAATGTAGACTGGTTTTTAGACAGAGTAAAATGTTTCTCAATTAAACGTCCGCCTAATGCCACTGACAGTAAAGCCGCATCGATTCCCAATGTATGGTCAGAATAACCAACCATACATTGAAACTGAGATGACAAAGAAAGTATTGCTTTTAAGTTAGCTTGATCCGGGGGGGTTGGATATGCGGAAACACAGTGCAAAAGGATGATTTCAGTTTTATGTCCAGACTTCCGAGCACCTGATTCAATGCTTTGATAAGCTTGTTGAATATCACTTTCAGTAGCCATTCCAGTTGATAAAATAACTGGTTTTCCTATTTCTCCCACTGCTTGCAATAACACATGATAATTATTATCTCCCGAGGCAATTTTTATTGCAGGAACAATATCCTGAATCCATTTGAGGGTTTCTAAACAGAAGGGAGTTGAAAGGAAAAGGATTCCTTCTTCATGAGCTATCTCAGCAAGTTGAAAAAACTGTTTCTTTGAAAAAGCATAACGAGAAAGTTGGTCTACCCTTTCTTTTTGAAGTGGTGAAACCAAGGACTCTGGAATAATACTTTGAAATTTCACCGCCCCTACCCCAGTCTGGGCTGCTACCCTAACCATTTCCTTTGCTAAATTAAAGTTTCCTTCATGGTTGTTACCAATTTCAGCAACAATAAGGACATTTTTATTGAGATCAAAGTTACCAATTCTCATATCAAAGAATAACTAATGGCGGTGAAGAACATAGAAAGATTCATTAAAAATGAAACCAAGTTTAGTATAGAGTCGGATGGAAGGTAAGTTAGCAAGCTGAGTGCCGACTAAAAATTTATTTTTAGATTCATCCATCAATAACTTTGAAGCAACCATGATCATTTGACTGGATAATCCCTTACCTTGATATTCTTTGGTAACTCCTATTAAATCTATTGTAATGGATTTGATGTTATCAAGTAATAGCAAAAATCCACAAACTGTATTATTTACATCAATAACAAACATTTTATTACCTCGTTTACCTAAAAAAAAATTTGCTGCCCATTCCTCTTTAATGTTGTCAGCGATAAAAGGAGAAATTTCAGTATCTGAATGAAAACGATCATATAGAAACGACGTACGGGCGATTTTACGGATAATACTCTCATCCTTTGGTTCGGCAAAACGAACAGTGCCTAAACTTTCAGTTTCCAGTTTTATAGGACCGTTTTTGAGGAACTGAACGTTAACATCAACGACCCGAAAACCTAAGGACTGTAATTTAGCAAGATTATTAGAGTCTTTTGTCTTAATTTTTGTAGATATAAATGACTTTTCATTTGGAAAATCACTTAATTGTAGAGTGCTTACCTCACAATCCAAATATAAAGCCGGTCTATCTAGTAATTTAGTTAACCAAGGGTCAACACGAAACTTATTACTCATGGAAAAATAAACTAGGATTCCGTCCAGAAAAATCTTTGTACCACCGAATATACTTCAAAAAGCCCTTTTCTAATGGATATTGAGGCTGATAACCTAGTAACTCTTTGGCTTTATCGATGCACAAAGTACCACGCTCGGGCATCAAACTGTCTCTAGGGTTATATTTTAGGTCAATATTAGGAAAATCTTGAAGCACTAATTGAGCCATTTCATTGATTGTTCGCGCACCTCCATAGGTTAGATTAAAAATTTCATTCACTGCTTGGGGAGAAGTTATACACAAAATAACGCCCTGAACTAAATCATCAATATAAGTAAAATCTAGGGCATCAGAACCATCTCCGTTGATTGTTAATGTTTTTCCTATCAGAGCATTCTCAATAAATGCTTGACCAACTCTTCGGCTCACACAACGTTCTCCATATAGGGCAGAGGGGCGAACAATAGTATAGGGTAAGCCAAAGACTTGGTTATAGGCGATTATTAATTTTTCCGCACCATACTTTAATGCTCCATAAATACCAAGAGGGTTACAATGCCTATCCTCTTTAACGGCTTCCCCATCAAAATTACCATAAACCATTGACGATGAAAAATAAATCAAATGGGTGCCCAAGGATCGAATTACATCTAGTACATTCTCTAGTGTCCGAAAACTGTGATCAAATGTAGAAAATGGATCTTTATTGGAACGATTTGCATGAGCCACTGCGGCTAAATGCACGACTACATCAGGTTTAATATTGATTAATGTGGAAGTTACAACATGGTAATCACGGAGATCAACCACATGCAGACTTACTCTGGCTTTCCGTAATAAATCTAAGCGTTCGTTAATTAGTGAAATGTAAATTTCGGCACTGGGGTTGTCATTGTATGCACTAGTATAGTAGCCCAAGCTGTTCACTTGTAAACCATCCAAAACATGAGGTTCAGCCCCTAGGTCTCGCAATTTCAGAGCTAAATTATGTCCAATAAACCCAGCTCCCCCTGTTAAGGCTACCCGCATACCCTTCAACTGATTCAGATCAAACATTGATTTCCTTCCAAATAGACTTCAACTCGTTAGCAATGACCCACATATCTGATTTATTTAAATGGGGACCGACTGGTAAAGCTATAATACCATCACTAATCAAAGCCGCCTTCTTAAAATCTTCAACTCCATATCCATACCGTTCCCGATAATAGGTCATCCTAGGCACTGGTTGAGGATAGTAAATACTACTACCCACTCCCTTTGTCCCCAGTGCAGTCATAATTTCAGGGCGTTTTGACCTTATGGATTCATCCAGTAAAAGTCCCAAACAATAATAACTACTTTGAAATCGATGGTCTCTGGGTTGAGGTAGAACCCTGATATGGTCTAAATGTTGTAAATTCTGACTGAGCGCTTCAAAGTTTTCTTGACGTCGTTCCAGAAAACCATTTAATTTCTTCAGTTGCTCTACCCCAATTGCAGCATGAATTTCACTCATTCGATAATTAAAACCTAAAGCATTAGCGTCATAGAGCCCAGGTATCTTGCGTTCACCATGGGTACGGTCTACCCCAAAGGCTTTCAGATGGTTTATTTTTGCTGCCAAGTCCCTATGGCGAGTGATAATCATTCCCCCTTCCGCAGTCGTGAAATGCTTGACAGGGTAAAATGAAAAAACTCCCACATCTCCGTGTAACCCCGCATGAACACCATCTAAATAAGTTCCAGGAGCCAGTGCACAATCTTCTAGTACAAATAAGCTATTTTGTCTGGCAATTTCAAGAACAGGGGGCATATCTACGGGCACTCCTAAGTAATGCACAATGGCAATAGCGCGGGTTCGAGGGGTGACAGCTGCCTTGATGGACTCAATATCAATATTTCCAGTTTGTTCGTCCACATCAACGAAAACAGCTTTTGCTCCAGTTAATTCAACTGCATGAGCTGTGGCTACATGGGTTTGAGCTGGCACAATGACTTCGTCACCTGAACCATAACCTAAGGCAAAATAAATTAAATGCATACCCGCTGTGCATGAAGATACACTAACTGCATGGGGAGCACTGGTGAAATTCGCAAAAGCTGCTTCAAATTCGGTAGCCACAGGTCCATGAACCAAAATAGGTCCCTCTAAAACCCTAGTTACTGCATTAATTTCTTCAGTTCCGATTAACGGTTTTCCAAATGGTATTTTCATAAACTAATCTACCGTAAGAGTTCAGCATAATGCACACGAACAGGGCATTGATATTGTAAGGATTCCTCTATCGCTAAAGAAATAGCCATTACATCAAACACCTCTTGTGCAGCCACGTCTGCCACTTCATTATCTAAAATCGAACGTACAAACGAAGGTATTATATCTCCCTTTGCAGCACCTGGGTAAGCATCTGTTACCTGTTGAAGAGGTACTCTAGCATCCCGAGATTGCAAATAAACTGTACCGGAATGAGATTGTTGAAAAGTTCCAGAAGTTCCATAAACGCTTACCCTGTGGAAATGGGGGGTATTACAGGCAAAGTTAGCAGTAACTTTAGCAATTGCTCCATTTTCAAATTTAAGCAATGCAGCCACTAGATCATTTCCCTTAAATGAAGTGTGATGGGTAGCAATCCTATTACCATAGGCAAAAACTTCCGATACCCTTTGTCCCGTCAGCCAACATAGTAAATCAATCAAATGGATGGCACCACTATGGACAACTGAATAGTTAGGAATTTGTCCACGCCAGCCCTCTGTGATTTTATGAACTCGACCATAGTCATAATCCCCTTCAAGATAGTAAATTTGCCCTAATTCTCCTTTAGATAGTCGATTTTTTAAGCCTAGAAATCGAGGGGTTTTACGGAGGATTAAATTAGATGATAACTTGGTCTTAGGATGTTGGTTTAATGTATCAGCAATGGTTTCATATTCCCAACGGGTGAGACAAAGAGGCTTTTCCACAAAAACGTGTTTACCCCCTTTTATGGCAGCAACCACTTGTGAACAGTGAACATCATCATAAGAAGCAACTGATACCACTTGGATATTGGGGTCTAGAAATATTTCCTCAGGATCTTGAGTTATTTTTTTCCCTGGATGCCTGTGCCCTACCTCTTGTAATTTCTCTGCATTAATGTCACAAAGGGCAATTACTCGGCAGCGC
>CAIUCS010000099.1 GCA_903897715.1 uncultured Synechococcales cyanobacterium | reverse complement strand
TGGGGGGTGCGTCCGATCGCGGAGTTTTGACAACCAGACTGTCGAACTCTTCTTGCAGTGTGCGGCGCTGAATCCCATGATTCAAGTGGCTAAGCCTGATCGCTATCCGGTTGAAGCTTAACTTACTGACCTTAACGGCGAGACACCTGACCCTAGATTATTCATGCAACAAAGCCCACCTTTTTTAGTATTAAAATGAATCGACGTAAATTACTTTCTTTTCTGATTACCTATTTAGCGTCAGCTTGTGCCTCATCTCAGCTACGTCCTGTTCACAGTAAGGTCAAAAAACCTAAGGTTGTGGTGGTGGGTGCTGGCATTGCTGGAATGAGTGCAGCCCATCAGCTTTTAAAAAGTGGCTGGGAAGTTATTGTTCTCGAGGCCCAATCCCGAGTTGGAGGACGAATTCACACCGATCGCCGCTTTGGATTTCCAAAAGAATTGGGAGCCTCTTGGATCCATGGTTCCCAAGGAAATCCCCTAATGGACCTAGTTAAAAAAGCTAAAGTCAATACGTATGTTACAAATGACGATAGTGTGAAGATTTTTAACAATTCTGGAGTTGATATTTCAGAGGCTCAAGTGACCTTCGGTGATTTGAAATATGAGAAATTAATTAGGGAAATTGCGGCGGAAATGGATGATGCACGCCGTGACCAAACCGTTGCCCAAGTAGTTCAACTGTTAGATCCTGAGGCACTTACTGATCCGTTTATTCGTTACTGTTTAACAGCCTATATGGAATTTGATGCAGGTGCATCCATAACTGAACTTTCCGCTAAACACTGGGAGAATGATGAAAAGTTTCCTGGGCGAGATTTGATTGTACCAACGGGTTACGATGCTATTTTGTCGTCTTTGGTGGATGGAATCGACATTCGTTTAGGAATGGACGTGAAATCTATTAACTTTAACCAAAAGATAGTTCAAGTTATTACGAATCAGGGGGACTTCAGTGGTGACTTCGTTATTGTAACCGTTCCCTTGGGTTACCTAAAAACCCATCAATTAAACTTTCATCCGGCTTTACCTGCAGAAGTGTTAAATGGGATTAAGGTAATGGGTTTTGGGACTGTCAATAAGATTTTTTGCCTGTTTGATCAGTGTTTTTGGCCTAAATCAATCCAATACTTTGGTTATCATGCTCCCACGCTAGGGTTATTCAACTACTGGTTAAACTATCGAACTTTTTCAGATGTTAATTGTTTAGTTGCCATTGCAACTGGTTCGGCGGGTAAATTAATCGAAAACTGGACAACCGCCAAAATTGATACGGAGATCCATGTAGCACTGAAAGCCATGTTTGGCTCGAGAGCTAACCCCCCGAAAGCCATCTTGACTACTGGCTGGGGTAAGGATCCATTCACCCGGGGTTCTTATACATTTGCTAAAGCTGGTGTTAGTCCTGACACATTTAAATCCTTTCAAAAGCCAATTGGCAACCGAGTAGTTTGGGCAGGAGAACATACTTCTCCTGATTATTATGGAACCGTACATGGAGCCTATCTTTCCGGACTCAGGGCTGCTAAGCAGGTTCAGAGGATTATTTGAGTTTTGTTAAGTAATGATGAATTTGGGGGTGGGCTGGATCAATGCCACTTTCAATGGTCTTAACTTCGATCGCTTCCTTCCCCCAATTTCCCTGAACTGCCAAGGCAATCAATGCGGTAACAGCAGCCCGTCCTCCTCTACCGCAGTGAAAATACATGGATGATCAATCTAGGAGTGTTGGTTTCCTGAAACCCATGGCAACAATGGTTCGTTTAAGTTCTTCCCTCTGATCACCTCAGAGGGTGAAAAAGGTTTAGCGGGTTATATTTTTTATTCGAGAGAGTAATGATGTCCCAGTCAGAAGATCAACCCCAAACATCTATCTCCTACGGAGACTTAACATCATCCCAACAGCGGCAACGGCTGATAGAATTGATGACCGTTTTTCTAAGACTTGGCAGCACGGCCTTTGGTGGACCAGCAGCCCATATCGCGATGATTGATGATGAAGTTGTCAATCGCCGCAAATGGCTCAGTCGGGAAACCCTGTTGGACTTATTAGGGGTCACCAATTTAATTCCAGGACCTAACTCCACAGAACTGGTCATCCACATCGGTTACCTGAGAGGAGGTTGGCGTGGGTTGTTCATAGCCGGAGCCAGTTTTATTTTGCCAGCCATGGTATTGGTGTGGACTTTGGCATTTTTTTACCAGCGGTATCAAACCATACCCCAATTAAATGGATTACTCTATGGAATCAAGCCCGCCCTCATGGCAATTTTAGTCCAAGCAGTCTGGCTGTTTAGTCAAAAAGCCTTAAAAAACCCCTCCACCCGATTCGCCGCTGTATTTGCCATAGTTGGTTATTTTTTAAGATGGAATGAAGTTTTACTTTTAGGGTTGATGGGAACTGGAGTAATGTTGGCGAAGAATATTCATTTGCGTACTCCACAAATGAAAGCATTGATACTGCCCCTGATGGGTGGAACAACCGGTTTACCTTCAGTTCTAGGGCTATTCCCATTCCCCCATGCTGTTTACTGGGTTGATGTATTTTGGATTTTCCTCAAAATTGGTAGTGTGCTCTACGGCAGTGGATATGTACTATTAGCTTTTTTACAGCGTGAATTGGTGGAGCAACGGGGGTGGCTGACCTCCCAACAAATGCTGGATGCTGTTGCCATTGGTCAATTTACCCCAGGTCCGGTACTCACCACAGCCACCTTCATTGGTTATTTATTGGCAGGACATCCTGGGGCAGTTGCCGCTACAACTGGAATTTTTTTACCTGCATTTATTTTAGTATGGCTGGTCAGTCCATGGGTCCCCAAGCTTAGACAGTCCCCATGGACCAGTGGTTTTTTAGATGGCTTGAATGCTGCATCACTGGGTTTAATGGTCTCAGTAACAATCACTCTTTCCCAGTCTGCATTGGTGGATTTTCTAACCATTGGGTTAGCAGTAATCAGTGCTATTGCTATTCTTAAATTTGGGATCAATTCCGCCTGGTTAATCATCTTTGGTGGATTAATGGGAGTTGGATGGGGATATCTCACTCATCTTCTGTAACATTCCATAAAACTCAACCATAATAATCGCCCCATGGCATGGGAACACAGTACTCCCGGGGACAAGTTGTACATATTGACACAAGTGACCACTGCTGAGGATAATACTAGTTTACGAAAACTTTAGTGAATTTTAGAACCTTGGCGAACGTCATTGTTATCGGTGCCCAGTGGGGCGATGAAGGAAAGGGTAAGATTACGGACTTGCTGAGTAAGTCAGCGGATATGGTTGTACGGTATCAAGGCGGAGTCAATGCCGGTCATACCGTTGTTGTCAATGGTCAAACCTTTAAGTTACATTTGATTCCATCCGGTATCCTTTATCCAGATACTGAATGTATTATTGGCTCGGGGACTGTTATAGATCCCAAGATGTTATTAAATGAGTTAGATCAGTTAGAGTTGTTGCAAATTCCAACTCAACATTTACTCATTTCTGAGACAGCCCATGTCACCATGCCCTACCACCGTTTAATTGATCAAGCGGCTGAACAAAGACGGGGGAACCGCAAACTGGGCACCACCGGGCGCGGTATTGGACCGACCTATGCTGATAAATCTGAAAGAACTGGGATTCGGGTACTGGATTTAATGCATTCCGAATCACTCCCTGACCAGTTACGGTGGACTATTGCTTACAAGAATGTGCTGTTAGAAAAGCTATATGACTTACCTCCCCTTGATTCAGAGGCTGTCATTGACGAATATTTAGGCTATGCAGATCGATTACGTCCCCACGTGGTTGACTGTTCCCTAAAAATATATGATGCCATTCAACATCGTCGGAATATTTTATTTGAGGGAGCCCAGGGAACCTTACTAGACTTAGACCATGGTACCTATCCCTATGTAACCTCATCCAATCCAGTGGCCGGAGGAGCCTGCATTGGCGCAGGTGTTGGTCCCACCATGATTGATCGGGTAATCGGTGTCGCCAAAGCCTATACCACAAGGGTAGGAGAGGGTCCTTTTCCTACGGAATTAGAGGGAGAGGTTGGCACATTACTATGTGAGCGGGGCTCAGAATTTGGGACAACAACAGGACGGAAGCGACGTTGCGGATGGTTTGATGCTGTCATTGGTCGTTATGCAGTACGAATTAATGGGATGGATTGCTTAGCAATCACTAAACTTGATGTTTTAGACACGTTACCTGAAATTAAAGTTTGTGTAGCTTATAAAGTTGCTGGAGACCATTGTGAACATTTCCCCAGTGATTCTCGCCAATTCACCCTTTGTGAACCGGTTTATGAAACCATCCCTGGGTGGCAACAATCAACCGAACAGTGCCGTTCCCTCGACGAATTGCCTACAGCAGCCCAAGATTATTTGAAATTTCTGGCTGAATTGGTGGAAGTCCCCATTGCCATTGTTTCCCTTGGTGCCAGTCGAGACCAAACAATTATTGTAGAAGATCCGATTCATGGACCTAAAAGAACACTCCTCTATCCAAACTTGAAAGAAGGTTGATTATAACCAGTGGTGGTACTGAGGATCAGCATGTAATCCATGGAGGATGTGTTTGATTTCTTGGGTTCGGTCTTTACGGACAATTAACGTTACTTTGCCATCTCGTACAATCACCGTATCTTCTAGTCCAATGGTAACAATTAATTCCTCCTTATCACTGGCATAGAGGATGGTACCATGGGTATCTAACCCAAGATGTTTCGCCAGTTCTACATTGGGGTTATCTTCTTTTAATAATCGCTCCAAAGCATTCCAATCCCCTAAATCATCCCACCCAAACGATGCGGGAATCACACAGGCATGACTTGTCTTTTCCATTAAGGCATAATCAATGCTAACTTTGGGTAAATCAGGATAACTGGATACCCCATGCAGTTCCAATTGGGTCATCAGGTCTGGAGTGTGGATTCGTAATTCATTTAATATAGTCCTCAGTTGAAATACGAATATACCACTATTCCAACTAAACCTGCCGTTGGATAGAAAGCTTTCGGCAATATCCCGAGTTGGTTTCTCAGTAAATCGATTAACCTTATAGGTGGCTATCCCCCTAAATATCCCTAATGATTCTCCTTGTTCAATGTAGCCATAACCAATGGCAGGATAAGTGGGGGCAACCCCTAGGGTGGCGATCGCCCCTCTAGCAATAGCTAATTCTGTGGCTGCAGCTAAGGTTAGCTGGAATTTCTCCCAATCTCCAATCCAGTGATCAGCAGGGAAAAAGCCAACGACCCGTTCATTTCCAAATCGACGGCTAATTTCCATACTTGCCCAAGCCACTGCTGGAGCAGTATCTCGCCCCATCGGTTCAATTAATAAATTGGCTTTCGGTAAATCGGGTAATTGTTCCCTCACCCCGTCAGCTAGTGGGGCGGAAGTAATGACCCATAGGTGTTGCCAATCCCCAACCAAGTCCAATAACCGATCTGTGGTTGATTGTAGTAAACTACGCCCGCTACCGTCTAAACAAAGAAATTGTTTAGGATGATGGCGTCGGCTTAGGGGCCAAAACCGTTCTCCTTTGCCCCCTGCTAAAATAACCGGTATTAATGGTTGGTTATCCATAGTGTAGAATATGCAACCCTTATTTCTTGCGTAATCGATAAGTGATTCTCCCCTTGGTTAAATCATAGGGAGTTAACTCAACTTTGACGCGATCGCCGGGCAGAATTTTAATGTAGTTACGACGAATTTTCCCTGAAATATGGGCTAATACATTAAAGCCATTATCTAAATCCACCCGGAACATAGCATTAGGTAAGGATTCAGTAACCGTACCTTCCATTTCAATCAGGTCTTGTTTTGACAATCAATAACCTCCTCAGGTAAAAAATAAAATATAGTTCCCACAACTGATAAATTCAGCGAATGACGGGGAAGTCATTTAGGTTTGAGAACAAGGAGCCAAGAACGGATAACCGTGATTCATGTGGCAACAATTAAATGCCTCAGGGATGTGGTAACCTCTTCCATTGCTCGATTCCCGTCAATGGTCACTAATTGAGGTTGATAAAAATCAATTAATGGAGCAGTTTGTTCCCGATAAACCTCTAGACGGCGACGAATAATTAATTCATCATCATCCTTCCGACCCCGTGCTAAGAGACGAACAATAATTGCATCATCAGGTACATGTAAATTAATCACTCGTTCAAAAGCCTGACGGATTTCATGGAGTACTCGATTCAGTTCAATTGCTTGTAAAAGATTACGAGGGAAGCCATCTAAAATCCAACCTGGTTTTACATCAGATTGTACCAATCGCTCTTGAATTAGGTCTAATACCAACGGATCAGGTACAAGTTCACCTCGTTCCATAAATGCTTGTGCTTGAGTTCCTAATTCAGTTTTATCCGCCACAGCAGTGCGTAAGATCTCACCAGTGGAAATATGAGGGACCTTAAGGGCACTTGCTAGTATTTGAGCTTGGGTGCCTTTACCAGCACCAGGGGGACCTAGAAAAATTAATCGGGTCACTCTTGCTTTACCATTCCTTCGTAGCGTTGGGAAATAACATAGGTTTGAATTTGTTTGGCGGTATCAATTGCCACGCCCACTAAAATTAATAATGAAGTTGCACCTAATCCCTGAAAGGTTCGCACCTGAATGGCACTTTCTACAGCCGTAGGGATGATAGCCACTAAACCTAAAAACAGAGCGCCTAATAAAGTCAGTCGGTTAATTACCCGTTCCACGTAGTCGCTGGTAGCCTTGCCAGGACGAATACCAGGAATACTAGAACCCATTTTTTTTAGGTTTTGAGACATATCAACGGGATTTACAATTAAAGAAGCATAAAAGTAACTAAAAAATAAAATCATGACCAAGTAGGTAATGGCATATAACCAAGGGGTAGAACCATTGGGACTCAAATATTTAGAAATATCCTCCAAAATTGGATTTTTAGTAAATTGGGCTAGGGATGCCGGTAGGATGAGTACCGCAGAAGCAAAGATGATTGGCATTACCCCCCCCTGATTGAGACGTAATGGCAAATAACTGCTTTTTTCCATGTAGGTTCGTTTGCCAACCTGACGACGGGCAGAAATGATGGGAATGCGGCGGGTTCCTTCCTGAACAAAGACAATCCCCACAATCATAATGAGGAAGACTAGTAATAATATGATTACCCCACCTAAAATACCGCGATCGCCAGTTTGGGCAAGATCTAATGTTTGACCAATGGAACGGGGTAGGGTGGAAACAATGTTGACAAAAATTAATAAGGATGCACCATTGCCAATCCCCCTCTCCGTAATTAATTCCCCCAGCCACATGACGAACATGGATCCTGCCACTAAGGCAATGGTTGTTTGCACATAAAACCATAGATTAAGGTTTCCGATGGCAAAGGGGGAGACCCACACCGATACTCCAATACTTTGAACCACTGCCCATACTAGAGCAACATATCGGGTAATCTGAGATATTTTCCGTCGCCCTGCCTCCCCTTCATTTTTTTGTAGGTCTTCTAAACTGGGGATAGCGGAGGTGAGTAACTGAATAATAATGGAAGCGTTAATGTAGGGTAAAATCCCCAAGGCAAAAATGCCAATGGCTGAAAGTCCTCCACCTGAAAAGATATCCAAAAAGCCAATGACTGGACTATTTTGAATATTTTGAGCAAAGGCTACCCGGTCAATACCAGGCAGAGGTAAATGGATACCTAAACGAATCAAAATCAAGAGACCAATCGTTACCAGAAGGCGCCCCCGTAACCCGGCAGCTTGTGCCATTTGGGCAAAGGTTTCCTGGGCGGTTGGTGTTTTAGAACGACTTACAACCATATCAGGGATTTACCATATAAAACTTGAACAAATAAAACCTGATAAAATTATAAACGATTTGACACTCACCATTGTAGAGATGAGGATTACTAATCTTTCCCGCTAAGCAGAATCATTTTGTTGTTTCTGAATTTGTTTGACTGCTCTCCAAACAATAACCACCAATAGCACAGTAGCACTGATAGCATACCCAATACCATCAGGCATCCCTGATAGGGCAAGGGCAATGGTGCCAACCCACAACGTCAAACCATAAATGACAATTACAGTTAAACGGTGGGATAAACCCGCCCTTAATAATCGATGGTGTAAATGACGTTTGTCGGCATTAAATGGGGATTTACCCCGACGGAGGCGATCGATGATCACCGCCGACATATCTAATAAGGGCACAGCCAAAATTAAGTAGGGAAGAACCACCGCAACGGTGGTCACTCCCTTCACTAAGCCAATTACCCCTGCTCCAGCCAGGATAAAACCAATAAAATAGGCGCCGCCATCCCCCATAAAGATTTGTGCTGGATTAAAGTTGTAGCGTAAAAAACCTAATGCACCTCCCGCCAAGGCTGCCACAATTAAACCTGCTGCTGGCTGATTGACAAATAAGCACACCATCAACATGATCACTGCTGCAATACCGGAAACCCCAGCAGCCAGACCGTCTAACCCATCAATCCAATTGATCGCATTAATCATGCCAATTAACCAAAGCATGGTGAGAGGAAGACTGATCCACATTGGCAAAGGGAAAATACCCGCTAAAGGGATTGATAACACCTTGATTTGTACTCCCATTTGCCATGCCCCAATGGAAACAATGGACTGCATCACCAACCGGGTAAATGGAGAGATGTTAAATAGGTCATCGGCAAGTCCAATAACAAAACAGGCAAGACCGCCAATGGTGACCCCCCAAACTTCGTCAGATTGTTCAGGTGGTAACGTCCCGAAACCACCACTCCCCCATACAGTGAGTAAAGCAAGGGTGGTTCCTAAAAAAATACCGACACCACCCAGCCGCACCATGGGACGTTGATGAACTTTGCGTTCACCAGGTTGATCAACATAGCCACTCCGTATGCCCACTTCCCGAATGAGGGGTGTACAAATTAATACAACCACGGCGGAAACCAGGAAGGCAACGAAGTGATAGTGGGGTTGATAGGTCATCAAACTGTCTGGGAAAAGTACTTAGAGGGATGAATGTAGGATGGAGTGCAACTACCAAAACAATACCAGAAAAAATAATCCGGATGACAACCCCGATTTAGGGTTAACCCACTATTAGTCAATGAAAACTTCATTCCCGGATGAATTAGATTCAGTCTGCCATTCAATATCTGGCATCAGGGCAAATGCTTCTTTGACTGATAATTCCCA
>CAIUCS010000098.1 GCA_903897715.1 uncultured Synechococcales cyanobacterium | reverse complement strand
TTAGAAAGACGGGGTTTTAGACCCATTCTTCCCATAAACCAGTAGGATAAAATGGTATATTTTTTTAATCCTAATTTATCCCTAGGAATGCCTCTATCTTTCTTATCAACTTGGATTATCGGGGCAACCCGGTCAGGTAAAACAACCCGTCTGTTAGATTATTTAAGTCATTGGGCTGAATCTTTTCCCTCTACCCCTAATCAACCAGGCTCATTGCTAGTGTTCGCTGCAACTGGGGATGACCGGTTGGAATTAGCAGACCGAATTGCAACGAAAACCCATGGTCGATTTGCCATTCGTACTACTAACCCCCTTGGATTTTTTCAAGATGAAATTCTATTATTTTGGTCACTCATCGTGGAAAAACATAATCTTAAACCTCACTTCCCATTACGATTACGACCTGAAACTGAACAGGAATTAGCAATACGGCTGTGGCAGAATAACCTGGATCAGAATTTGCAATTACTGGATGGACAGTCGGCATCACAAATAACCCGTAAGATTCTGGATTTTGGCATGTTGGCTGGAGCAGCTGGTTTACCCCTCAGTGATGTGCCGTCGATTTTACAACGTGGGATGACCGGTGGGTTCTCCTTGCCGGAGGTTGCCCATCAGGTGGGAGTCATGCTCCAACAATGGCGAAACTGGTGCTTAGAGCGAGGGTTGTTGACCTATGGATTGGTTATGGATTTGTACGGTCATGGGTTGTTAAACGATAAACGATATCTAGAATCACTACTTCAACGCTACCCGGTTTTACTGGCAGATGATGTGGATAATTATCCAGCTATTACCCGTCAGTTATTCACCCATTACCTCCACCACAATCAACCCATTGCCTTTACCTATAACCCTGAAGGCAAGGTGAGACTTGGGTTAGGGGCTGACCCGGATTACTTAGCTGAGTTATCTGGTTTTTGCCACATTGAACAACTCCCTCTCGTGAGTCAATCGTCCTTATCGGAATGGGTTGACCCCTTACTGCTGTGGATCAGTGATACCTTCAACCCATGGGAAGAACCGGTATTGAGCCATGGGATAACCCTAAAAGGAGGGTCAGATGGCACATCCTGTGTTGATCCTCCGTTACGAGCCATTCAAACGGAATCCCGCGCCCAATTATTACGAAAAGTGGCGGAGGTCATTAGTGAAAGTATTCAATCCGGATATGTACAAGCCCAGGATATCGCCATCATTGGTCCTGGATTAGACCCCATCGCCCACTATACGTTAACTACAATTTTGCGACAACGGCAAATCCCAGTCCAATCTCTCCATGACCAACGTCCTTTAAATAGTTCCCCAATAATCCGAACATTACTAACCCTTTTGGGACTAGTATACCCTGGGCTGGGGCGTTTGATCGATCAGGATGCCATTGGTGAAATGCTGATCATCCTCAGTTTATCCATTCCCACCATTACTTCCACAACCCTGCCCATTCCCATCATTGACCCCGTGCGTGCTGGTCTTATTGCAGACCACTGCTTTCAACCCCATCCTGAAAACCCTGACTTACTGCCTGTCACCCATTTTCCCCGTTGGGATCGGTTAGGGTATGGGGTATGCCGCTGCTATGAAGAGATTCTACTCTGGTTGAGGGATCAACGGCAACAACACCGCCAACGGTTATTATCAAACCCCATTGTGTTACTTGACCGAGCCATTCAACGATTTTTGTGGAATGGGGGCAATTTACCCTACGACCAACTAGCTGCTTTACGGGAGTTGTTGGAGACTGCTCAACACTATTGGGAGGTTGCGAATCGCCTCCATAAAACCGCCTCTCCCCCGCTTTCCAATGATTTATCTGTCCTCCTCCCGCCCACAAACCTTGGTAGCAGCGGGGAAACCGCCACACTCTACCGTTTTATTCAATTATTACGGGATGGGACAGTGACAGCAAACCCCTATCCCACCCGTTCATGGATTGCACCAAGGGGTTCATCTGTAACGATTGCTACGGTATTTCAATACCGCGCCCACCGTTCCTGGCATCGTTGGCAGTTTTGGCTGGATGCTGGTTCCAGTTTATGGTTGACTGGAGTAGATTCCCTGTTGGGGGCTCCCATTTTTTTGCAAGGGTGGAATGGTCGTCGATGGACTGAGTCAGATCAATTCCTGATGGGGGAAGAACGGTTGGTCAGGACTCTCAAGGATTTATTAGGGCGAACCGGGGAACGGATTTATTTATGTCATAGTGAGTTGGGAATATCAGGACAGGAACAAGTTGGACCCCTTCTAGCTCTGATTAATACTCTTACACCACTTGAGTAAATGGCGATTTACTTTACAATTGAAAAATCTATTTGATGAAATTCCATGCTTGATGAATTCCTGCCCTTTGCAATTCCCTGGAATGGTTTACTGGTGAGTGGTGCCTGTCTTTGGGCGTTAGCCCTTTATGTGATCTATTTTTCAGTGGCAGAATGGATGATGGTTCGACTGCAAACCTGGTTTGATTTTGTTGAGCAACACTTTCTATATCCTGATCCAGATGAACGGGAACGAACCCGATTGGCTCGTGAAGGACAAAATGCTTTTAATGCTTCCCTGTTGAGTATTATCCCATTTCTTGGTGCCGGAACAGTTTGTAGCTGGCTCATGGGCGCTTCCTTGGGAAGTAGCTGGTCGATCAGTTTAGGAATAATGGCTTGCGTAGGAGGCGGGATATTTCAATTGGGACGACGGGGTAATTAGGGGAATTAACTCATTTAGTGTACATTTCTTTCTTAAAATAAGTTAAAATTTATCTATATTAATTCATCAACTCTAAACCTAATGGCTTTTTAGTGATGAAACGGTGGTATTAGAGGGCAACACTGATGCAGATAGCATTTGTTGGGAAGGCTAGATATTCGGCTCCTTGGGCGATCGCCCTGATTTCAGTGGGCTTGTTAGGGATAGGCGCAGTGGCATACTTATCCATAGGTGGTGCCCATGGCGCTGAGGATGAACTTAACCGTAAAACAACAGAAGTAAGTCTCACCAATCTAACAGTGCGTATTGTTGCCAATGGAATAGTTAGACCAATTGAAATTGTTAATTTAAGTCCCAAAAATGCTGGACGATTAGCTGCATTGAATGTGGAACAAGGAGACCGTGTCCAAAAGGGTCAGGTTATTGCCCGCATGGAAAGTCGTGATTTAGAAGCCCAATTAATGCAAGCGAAGGCTATTTTAGCCCAAACCCAAGCTCAATTCGCACAATTGCAGAATGGTACCCGTCCAGAAGAATTGATCCAAGCTCAGGCATCCATTCGTCAGGGAGAAGCCCAAGTTGACCAGTCTAAATCTCGACTAAAACTGGCAAGGGATCGGGTACAACGTAACCAATTGCTGCAATCTGAAGGGGCGATCGCCCTTGATCGGTTAGATGAAGTCTTAAATGAACAACGCAGTGCTGAAGCAACTTTACTTCAAACTCAGGCTAATCTCTCCCAGATCCAATCTCGACTTACTCAATTACAAAATGGTCCCCGTCCCGAGGAAATTGCGAAAGCTGCTGCCCAAGTTAGAGAGGCTGAAGGAAGAGTTAGGGCTATTATGATTCAATTAGAGGATACAATTATCCGTGCTCCTTTCGATGGCATCATCACCCAACGTTATGCCGATCCTGGTGCATTTGTTACTCCTACCACCTCAGCTTCTGCCAATGCTTCTGCCACCTCTACTTCTGTGGTTGCATTAGCCAATGGACTAGAAATTTTAGCTAAAGTTCCTGAAGTGGATATTGGACAAATCAAGTTAAAGCAAAAAGTAGAAATCGTAGCTGATTCTTTTCCCGATCAAGTATTTGAAGGGCGGGTACGGCTAATAGCGCCCGTGGCAGTGGTGGATCAAAATGTAACATCCTTTGAAGTAAGGGTTGATTTGTCCAGTGGTTTAGATCGTTTGCGGTCAGGTATGAATGTTGATGCGTCCTTTGTGGGACAACAAATTAACAATGCGTTGGTAATTCCTACAGTAGCTATTGTGTCAGAGAAGGGAGAAACTGGAGTTTATTTACCCGGCAGTGACGATAAGCAAAAAACTGAATTTAAGCCCGTTACCCTCGGAACTACCATCGGCGATCAAACCCAAGTAATCCGAGGACTTACGGCGGGAGAACGGGTTTATACAGACTTGCCTAAGGATAAAAAATCAAGGTTAAGGTAAAGTATTAATAAATATTCTTAATTGTAGGTTAGGCGGATATCAATGGGAATTGATAAATTTTAGGTTGCCATTCCCCTAAGTTTCTCAGGTCAAAAACTAACCTATGCCGGAACC
>CAIUCS010000097.1 GCA_903897715.1 uncultured Synechococcales cyanobacterium | reverse complement strand
TGGTCAGGGGCAAGTGGTATCCACCTACTCAGGTGCCAATGGCAAACCTTTCCATCATCAAGATTTATAACCCCTATGATTACCTGATATGAAGGTTAATCAGTCATCAATGATCGTTGACAACTAGGACAGATGGCATGGATGGTTAATTGACAATCTAACAGTTGATATCCTTCTTTGAGAGTCATTTTAGAACCAATTTTTAGAATAGATTCATTTTTAAACTCAATTGCCTTGTTACATTTAACACATATTAAATGATGATGGTGATGGGAAGGTTGATTAATTTCATAATGTTTATGACCTTCGGCCAGTTCTAACTCCCTCAGTATTCCCATCCGTGACATCATTTTCAGTGTCCGGTAAATGGTTGACAAGCTGATATTTTCTCCTTTTAGTCTTAGCACCTCAAATAGGTCTTCCGCACTCAAATGATTTCCATTAGGAAGATTTTGGAATATATCCAATATAATTTCTCTTTGCGGGGTTAACCGCCAACCCCTTTCATTCAATTCTGTGCGTAAGGATGCTGCCGTGTAAGTCATGTTGCATTGTCAATAAGCTATGTTAATTGAGAATCATAATGAAGTTTGGACTAATTTGCAATGCTGTGTGGGTAATTTTTTTATAGCTTATTCATAACTTATTATTGATATGGCGAGAATCATCGGGCAAGAGGGTGTTGACTTGATATTGTATTGATTTTGTTTTGAACAGCTGATGGTTAGGTTCTTCAATGGATTTTTTTATCGGTGTCAGATCAGAGAATAACAATCTTCACCCTGGCATTGAGAGTTAATACGCTAGTGATCTCACCTTCAAACTTACCACGGTTTTTAGTTTCTAGTAATGGCTCCATAATGGGTTAAGTTTAATGGAGTGATTAACCATCATGGAAGTTTTTCTATGGAAACTTAAAATCCTCCAGTTAAATGAAGCTATTAAATAAAGCTATATACTATAAAACTAGTTGGGCAGCACCCCCAACCTGCAGGACATTTTACCGAAAGCCCCTTCGGAGATGTTTACCATCCCAAAATATTTCTCTACCCTTTCTTGAGTTCCGGAATCTTAAATGACTATAGCTGTTATTGGATTAGGTTATGTAGGTTTACCCTTAGCATTGGCATTTGCTGAAACCCTAACTCCTGTGTTGGGTTTAGACATTGATGATCAAAAAGTTAAGTTACTTAATCAAGGTAATACCTATCTTCAGCATATTTCTGAACACCGAATTCAATCAGTCATTAATGCAAATCTTTTCAAGGCAAGTACCGATTTTTCTAGTGTTGAAGCTTGTCAGTCGTTAATTATTTGTGTACCCACACCACTGAACCGTTTTCGAGAGCCAGACATCTCCTATATCCTCGATACAGGTACAACTCTTGCCAAATGGTTGCAACCAGGGACATTAGTGGTGTTAGAGTCAACAACCTACCCCGGTACAACTGAGGGAGAACTGCGACAGGTTTTAGAAGTTGGATCAGGTTTATCAGCCGGGGTAGATTTCAATTTAGCTTACTCACCGGAGCGGGAGGATCCGGGTAATCCCCAGAGTCAAGTTCAAGTTATACCTAAAGTTGTGGGTGGCTTTACTCCCCAATGCTTACATCGAGCAATGGAACTTTATAGTCAAATCACAAAAACAGTTGTGCCCGTTTCATCTTGTAAAGTAGCTGAAGCTACGAAGCTAATGGAAAATATTTTTCGAGCTGTCAATATTGCTTTAGTGAACGAATTAAAAATTGTTTATGGTGCAATGGAGATTGATATTTGGGAGGTAATTGAAGCCGCTAAAACTAAACCCTTTGGGTTTATGCCCTTTTATCCTGGACCAGGGTTAGGGGGACATTGCATCCCAATAGATCCCTTTTATTTGACTTGGAAAGCCAGGGAGTTTGGTCAGCATACCCGGTTTATTGAGTTAGCTGGAGAAATTAATCAACAAATGCCTGCCTATGTGATTGAACAAGTTGTCAATGCCCTTAATATGGAGGGTAAAGCAGTTAAAAAATCCCGAATTTTATTATTAGGGTTAGCATATAAGCCAGATGTGGAAGACGATCGTGAATCCCCTGCTTATCGTTTAATGGAACTTTTAGAGTACCGGGGGGCACAAGTATTTTTTCATGATCCTTTTATAGCCAAAATTCCCAAGACGCGAGAACATGCGCGGTACGCTGGTCAGTTATCAGTGCCGTTTGAGCCTGGTTACGACCTCTATGTGTTAGTCACCGCCCATAGCCAGTTCAAGGATTATAACTTTTCCACCTTAGGCAGTCCAGTGGTGGATACCCGGGGTTTTATAACACCGTTTCCAGAAAAATACTATCGAGCATAGAGATTTGTTTGACAATGTTGGCAATTATTCAAGCTAGATTTTCATCTCGACGACTGCCAGGAAAAGTTCTAAAGCCACTAGCCCACTTGCCACTATTGGGTTGGA
>CAIUCS010000096.1 GCA_903897715.1 uncultured Synechococcales cyanobacterium | reverse complement strand
CCAAATTTTAACTTGAAGGTTGTAGAGCCTAGAGCTAATCCTAATATTTGATGTCCCATACAAATACCAAATATCGGTTTTTCAGATTTTAATAGTGAACCAACGGCTGGTATATCATGGATAGCTGCCGCTGGGTCACCGGGACCATTGGATAGAAAAATCCCGTCTGGGTTGTAGCTCAAAATTTCCTCTGCAGGGGTCTGAGCAGGTACGACGATCACGCGACAGCCATAACTGGATAGCCGTCGTAAAATATTCCGCTTCATACCAAAGTCCATGGCAACGACTAACAACGGAGGGTCACACTGAAGGGGGGGTGGGGAGCCAAACTGCCATTCAGGAGAGGTGGCTTCTGACCATTCGTAAACTTCAGATGTCGTTACAGATGATACTAAATTAAGTCCCTCCATGGTAGGGGCTGTTTGTACCAGTTCATATAATTCAGAAGGATCTGAAATGTGGCTAGAAATTACCCCGTTCATTGCTCCAAGGGAACGAATCTTTCGAGTTAGTGACCGGGTGTCAATGCCGTAAATACCGGGAATACCATGCTCCTTCAGGTAGTTGGGCAAGGATGATTGAGAACGCCAATTACTGGGGTGGTTGGTAATATTTCGGGCAATCACTCCTTTAATATGGGGTTTATGGGATTCTTCATCCTCTGAGTTAACACCCACATTGCCTAATTCTGGATAAGTAAAAGCAACCATTTGACCAGAATAACTAGGATCCGTTAAGACCTCTTGGTAGCCTGTCATGCCAGTATTAAAAACTACTTCGCCAATTGTAGTTCCAGAAGCACCAAAGGAAAAACCTCGGTAGATGGTACCATCTGCCAATACAAGTAAGGCTAATGTGGGAGGGGAGGTCATAGGAATTGATGTTCTATATTTTTTAGATAATTGTATCGTGACTTACAGAAAAATAAGGAATAGCGGACACAAATCGACGGGAGGGGAACCCCCTTATCCCGCTGATTTCCAGGGGGATGTTTAGGTTTAGTTGGTTCTTCCTGCCCTTGTCACTTTGACCCGGTGAAGCTAAAATATTACTACACTTATAATGACATTCGAAATATTTCAAGGTCTTTTTTGACGAGGTATTTTCGTGTTAACTCAACCTTTTACCAATAGTTTAACCCATTCCATAACTCTAAGTTTTGCATCAACTCTTCATCTATACCCTATTTTAGATTTATTGGTCGTTAAAATCCCTCCCCATTTTCGAGATGAAATACGCCTAGGATTGCAAGAAGCATTGGTCAATGCAGTCAAACATGGAAATCATTTAGATCCCCAAAAAAAGATTCTGGTTCAATTTTCTACCATCAAACGAGATTTTTGGTGGATTATTATTGATGAAGGAAAGGGGTACAGTACACCACAAACGATTCACTCTATGCCAGAATCCCATTATGAAAGTGGACGGGGTTTATGTCTTTTAACCACTATTTTTGATGAAGTTCAATGGAGTGAACAACACCGAGAGCTTCGTCTTTGCAAACGAAGTCGTTCTCCTAGTATTTTTTTCCCCCCTACACCCCCATTACGCTGGTGGAATCTTTCTCTAAATTTTGGTCTTACTGGTAGATGATGCTTATATCTCCCTGCTGAGGCAATGTGGAAAGTTGGCACATTATATTTCAAACTAGAAACTTTAAAGCTAGGATTAAAATCTTAACCAGACATGGAGGTTTTTTACGTGGAGTGGCGAGTAAGGGCAATTCGAGGCGCAACCACAGTTTCAGAAAATACAGAGGCGGCAATTCGGGAGGCGGTTCATGAACTGTTAGATGAGTTGGAATCTACTAATTCAATTGATCCTGAGTTAATCATTAGTGCCACATTCTCCGTTACTCGCGATTTAGATGTAATATTTCCAGCATCCATTGCACGACAGCGCCCCCATTGGATTAATGTACCCCTATTGGACGTGCAGCAAATGCATGTGGAGGGTAGTTTACCCCGTTGTATTCGTTTTCTAATCCATATTAATACCCCTAACCCTTTATTGGTTATTCATCACCCCTACCTCCGTCAAGCAAAAAGTTTACGGCCTGACTTGGCGTTTAGTTGCCCTTGACTGAGGGATGGAAAGCACTGTTAGCCCTAGCTAGTTTTTTTCCATGGGCTTACTAAATAATCACAAGCTCGAGCAGTGATTGCCATTTCTGTAAGAGTGGGGTTCTGCCAACCCGCAGTTGTCCAACAGGCTCCATCCACTACCAATATATTTGGGGATTCCCAAAGTTGGTTGAAGGGGTTGACCACTGAATTCCTGGGAGAGGTTCCCATAGGGGCACCCCCCACTTCATGAATATAATATCCCGGGGGAGCGGCATCCATTACTTGAGATTCTAGCTGTCGAATCCGTTCTGGATAAAAGGGCGATCGCACTAGTTCAGTAAGCCGAATACATTGCCCACCCATTAATTCCACCATTTCTTGAATTTGAGTCTGCATGTGCTGGATCATCCGTTGTTCGTTATCCGACCAGCTCATATGGATATGGGGTACGGGTATTCCCCAAGCATCTGAAACGTGGGGATTTAATTCCAAATAGTTGTCAACTCGGGGTAACACTTCTCCATATCCGACAAAAAAACCAAGGGCACGGTTGCCAAAATTCCGTAATAAACTAGGAACCCCAAACCGCTGAATTCCTCCCCATAGCCCATAACCCCGCAAAAAATCAGGATGGGGGGTGTGTAAATTAACAACTCTGGGGATAAAAAAACTATCACATCCGGATAAATCAAAAGATGGATTGGGTTGGATAAAATCAGGAAGTGTAAAAAAAGTCATGGTGGACATGTGATCCATTAAATGTCGCCCTAACAACCCTGACGGGTTGACCAGCCCCCCTGGTTGATAATCTTCAGTGGAGTGGAGTAAAATTCGGACTGATTCAATTGTCGAAGCACATAGAACAATGGTTCGGGCTTTAACCCCATGGGTGGTTTTCTGTAACCGGTGGACATACTCAACTCCCTGAGCCTGATGGTTGGTGGGGTTAAAAAAGATATGACTGACCACAGCATTGGGTTGAACTGTCACGTTACCGGTGGCTAAAGCTGCTTTCAGGGTGGATCCTAAACTAGATGAAGGAGCCCATTGGGGATGACCGTGGGAACGATGAAGGGGGAATCCACGGGAAATAATCATAGGCAATTCTGGACGGCGATCGCCTAATACGTTCTGGAAATGAGCCTCAGCAGGGGTAAATTTGGCTGCTCCAGTGTAAAACCCATCCGGTAACTGGGGTAGTCCATCCCGATTCCCCTTAATGTGCAGGAATTGTTCCAGATAGTCATAGTAGGGTGCTAAATCCCTATATTGAATGGGCCAGTCATCACCATAACCATCTCGGCTGGCGGGCTTGAACTCAAAGTCAGATAATCGTAACGTACACCCTCCCCATGTAAGACTCCGCCCTCCCACCTGCCGCCCCCTTGTCCAAAAAAATGGAAGATCGGATGGGGTGGTATAGGGATTTTGTCGTTCATCCACAAATAATTCCGGGTTAGTCTTCCAATAACCTGGGTGTAGGGCTTGAAACGATTGCTGGCGAGAGACCACCTTAACCAACCGTTGAGCCATGTTTGTAACCCCATTGCCCAATGCCTCTTCCGGGCTAAGCTGGGGACCTGCATCTAATACCAGCACTTTCAATCCCCGTTTCCCTAACTCATGGGCTGCCACTCCTCCCGTCGCCCCCGCACCCACAATAACGGCATCGTATTCATGGGAAATGGACAGGGGAAATGAAGCTGGTGGGGATTGTTCTGGATGAATCATTGGAATTAAGCAACTGATATGGGATTAACAGCCGGCTGTAGTCGTTGCCATGTAAGCTTACGGGAGGGTTCATGAAACCGCCATCGTAATAATTGATCCACTGAACGACCCACGTACTGACATTGGTGGCGCTTAAACTTAAACGTTTTCCCCAAGGCATGGTTGGGATTGTCCGTTGCTAGGGCGATGGCTTCTTCTACTTCGCAAACATTCCATCGCACCAGATTCTGAACACCACTGAGCAGTGGTAAAGTAGTTCCAACTAAGGTGCCGTCTGGCAGAAAAGCTGTTTTCCCTTGAACGGACATTTGCCGATCGTCCCATGGATAAATACCATCGGATAAGCCAAATGGTGCCAGAGCATCGCTGACCAAAAAGACCCGTTTTGTGGGTTCATCAGATTTGGGATTACGAATGGCTCGTAGTAACAAATCCAACATCATTGGGCAAACATGGTGACCATCGGCAATAAATCCACAATACACTTGGGGGTTTAACAAAGCAGCCCCAAGTAAGCCTGGTTCTCGATGGTGAAGGGAGGGCATGGCATTAAAGGCATGGGTGACCATGGTTGCACCTTGGCTAAATGCCAATTTAGCCTCTTCCGCAGTGGCTTGGGAATGACCTAAACTAACCACAATACCTAGAGAGCGCAAATAAGGAATCACTTTACCGTCCGGATCTAATTCGGGGGCAAGGGTGATGACGCGAACCAATTCGGTATAATCCCCTAACACCCGCTTCACTTCATCCACTGTCAGTGGACGTAAATACTGTTCTGGATGGGCACCCCGTTTGGCTGGATTCAGGAATGGTCCCTCTAAATGCACCCCCAATATCTGGGCGGATGGGGATTGGGTTGTAGACGACAAGCTCATAAAATCATGGAGTGAAGCCAAAGTCCGTTGTATATTGTCAATTGAAGTTGTTACTAATGTGGGTAAAAATGCTTCTAACCCTTGGGTCCATAGAAATTGACCAATTTCCGTTAAGGTTTCATGGTGATTCCGGGTCACGTCTGGGAAAGGAAGACCAAGTGCCCCATTAATTTGTAAGTCCACCCCGCCTAGGGACAGCCATTCCCTTTGAAGGTTTAATACTTGTAGATTTTCTGGTGGAACCTGACGGAAGGAATAGTCCATTGGTTGAACTCCCTGGACAATGCCTCTTGCATCAACCCAAAGTTGTTGTAAACCTTTATATCCAGGAAGTTTGGCATTAATGATCAAGGTGCTGACTCCTAACTTAGGGGGAGGGCTAGGGGCAACCTGACGGGTAAATACTCGATTGGCTCTGGTCATTGACGACTCTGCAGGGAAAATGGGTGGGGTTAATTGATGCATTGATAGGTACGAGTTCAATCAATTGGATTATGGAAGGAATGATACAAGCTTAATCCTTAGGTCATCTGATCACTGAAACGAAAAACCTCCCTATGGCTGATATAAATCTAGTTTATGTAAAAATGGGCATCACCGATCCCTACTTCTCCAAACATTTATTGAGATGAAGGGTATCCATGGTTTTCAAGAACCCTGATTACAATAATTCCAGTTGGGTATAGGGTGTTGATGGTTCTGATACCTTTCGTTTTGTCCGTGATGGTTGTATGTCTAGGTGGGCAACAAACCACGTTCGTAGGGCGATCGCCCCTTCCCCATCCAATTGATCCAGGTTGATTGGAGGAGGGAATAGATCGGCAGGAGAAGCGGTATGGGACCAATTCACGTCACAGGGTAACCTATGACTTCCAAATGGGGTTAAGTCTTCTGGCAATGCTGCTAAATAGGGAATAAGGTTGGGTTGGTGACGAAATTCACTGCGCTGCCGCTCAAGTTTTTGAACACATTGTTTCCGGGCAACGTTATAGTTTAGGATGGCAGGTGGGTAATTGGTCATAGGTGGGGGGTTTCCCAATCGGGAGGGATGAATTCCCCTGAGTTCAGGTACCCACCGTTTGATAAATTCACCTTCCGGGTCACACCGATCAACAGCCACCTGCCCAGGGTTATAGATGCGAGTCCAACTTTTATCCACGCAATGGGTCACTCCAGTTTGCATTGCCCATTGGTAATGATCGATTGGACAATCACCATCAATGAGATGACGCATGAAGTGAAGCGCACCATATCGCCAGTCAATACCTAGCAAATTCCCTAAAAAACTTGCATAGATAGCCCGTACCCGGAAGTTTAATTCTTGCCAGCCCCCTGTTGCCATTAAACAACGAGCAGCAGCATCAATGATTGGGTATCCGGTTTGTCCAGCTTGCCAGGATTGATAAAGATGCTCATCAAAGCCCCACCCTTGCTGGTCAAAAATACTGTAGAGCGATCGCAGTTCCAGTTGAGGCAAGTAACGAAACCTCTGGGTGAAACCATTACCCCACCGCAATCGTGCCACTAATTGCTGCCGACTACGGTGAACACGGGGATCCACTATTGTTTTTACCCGCTGCAAAAATTGTACACATTCCCGAACTGAAATAACCCCAAATTTAAGATAGGGACTTAACCCGGTTGTCACATTGGCACTAGGATAGGATAGCTGCCAATAATAACGTTCCTTCTTTTCTACCCAAAATTCTTCCAACCGCTGATGGGCAGCAGCAGTCCCTCCAGGGGGAATTGGCTTGGTATCTGGAATCAGTCGCAAATCCTCTAGATTGGGAATGGGCTCACTGAGAATACCGTTGGGAACAATACACCGAACTGGGCTGGGGATAACCATAGCAGCCATTTGTTCAAACCATAGCCGTCGGTAATGGGAATATGGAATGAGTTGGGATGTAAATCCAACGGGTTCAAACCACCGGATCCGGAAAGTCGAATCCCTTTGGGCGATAGCATTTAACTTTCCATCCCGCACCCGTCCATAAATTCGTTCAAAGTCAATATGGGCATATATTCCTTCGGCTTCAGTCTCTTGAACAAATTGGGGTAAAATATCCAATGGGTTGCCATACCGTAGAATCAACCGTCCTCCCCGTTGGCGTAAATCTTGGTCAAGGGAACGTAAACAATTTAATAAAAAAGCAACGCGCCCAACACCGGTTTCAGGGTGATGTAAAAGTGCCGGATCCAGAATAAATAGGGGAATCACGGCACCCCGACGAGCAGCCCGTTCCAGGGGAGGGTGATCGCTGATGCGTAAATCACGTCGAAACCATACAATTGTTCGGTTCATTGTGGTTCATAGTAATGGGTTGGCGGGTGGGCAGTGACCACCATGGTACTGGCAGGGATGCCCAATGATAACGACCCAATAAAACTGATTTGAAGCCTGGGTTTTACACCCAGTTTTCGATAAGATAAGAATAGATTTAATTTTTATGAAGCACTGTGTCAATACCCTCTGAATTCCTATCGTTGGAAAAAATTGAAGAAATTGCTCAAATTTATGGCTATTGGGCAATTTTTGTTGGCATTTTGTTGGAAAATCTCGGCTTGCCAATTCCCGGGGAAACTGTGACCCTGGCAGGTGGTTTTTTAGCAGGCAATCAACAGTTGGATTATTGGCTAGTGCTGGGAGATGCCGGACTAGGTGCAGCCATTGGCGGCACTGGTGGGTACTGGTTGGGACGATGGGGGGGATGGCCGCTCTTAGTCAAATTAGGCAAGGTATTTCGCATTCAGGAAGAACGGTTGATCAAAATTAAAGAACAGTTTGGGCGAAATGCTGGCAAGACTGTTATTTTTGGTCGATTTATTGCTTTGTTGCGCATTTTAGCCAGCCCCATCGCCGGAATCACCCAAATGCCCTATGGACGCTTTATGGTGTACAACGTGATTGGTGCCTTTACCTGGGCATCCTTGACGGTCACCCTGGCTTTTGCTGCCGGACAATTAATTTCCTTGGATCAATTAATGGAGTGGTTCAGTCGATTTGCATTACTGTCACTATTGATTGTTATCATCGGTTTATCCATTCCCATTTGGCTGGAACTTCGATCCACTGGTTCTGACCCCCTATCTTCTTCTGTTGTTTCACCAATCATTGAAAATGAGGAAAAAACATAAGTCATAGCTGATTAGATGGAGTGAATGAAAACTTGGGATTTTTGATCATGTTTTTTATGAATTGCTTCTTGGTGTTATCTTGTCATGGTTTCTTCTTTAATTGATATTGCTCAGCAAACTCGTCAGGCTTCCCAATCGTTAGCCTCCATGCCCACCGATGTTAAAAATGAAGCGATTGCTGCGATTGCCCAGTCATTAAACGACTCTGCTGCCGAAATTTTAGCAGCGAACCGAGCGGACTGTCTTTCAGCTCAGGCTTTGGGCATCAGTCCGTCTTTATTCGCCAGATTAAAGTTAGATGAAGTCAAGCTGGCATCAGCCATTGCGGGGATGGAAGAGGTAATCCGATTGCCAGATCCCGTCGGGATAGTACAGCTCCATCGGCAGTTAGATACCCATTTAGTACTTCAGCGCATTACCTGCCCCCTTGGAGTATTGGGGGTGATATTTGAAGCCCGTCCCGATGCGGTGATGCAAATTACTAGTTTAGCGATTAAGTCGGGGAACGGGGTTATTCTTAAGGGGGGAGTTGAGGCAACACAATCATGTCAGGCATTGGTTTTGGCGATACATCGGGGGTTGGCGCAAACGAATATTGACCCTAAAGTAATACAATTATTGACCAGCCGGGAAGAAACCTTAGCCCTCTTAACCTTACATGACGATGTAAATTTAATTATTCCCAGGGGGAGTAACAGTTTTGTTCAATTTGTTCAACAAAATACCAGTATCCCGGTTCTTGGGCATGCCGATGGTATCTGTCACCTATATGTGGATCGAGCTGCTGATATAGAACAGGCAGTGGCGATCGCTGTGGACAGCAAAGTTCAGTATCCATCCGCATGTAATGCCATTGAAACCCTCTTAGTTCATGGCGAAATTGCCCCATTATTTCTACCTCGTTTGGCAACGGCTCTCCAACTCCATGGGGTGGAGTTACGGCTAGATAAAGTTGGATTTTCTTTATTGCAGGGCGGGGGGTGGCAGTTAAAGTTAGCTGAGGAGTCAGACTGGGCTACTGAATATGGTGATTTGATTTTAGCTATCCGGGTGGTGGATTCATTGGAAGCGGCACTAACCCATATACAAGTTTATGGCTCCCGCCACACGGAGGCCATTGTTACCCAAGATACTCAAGCTGCGGCTATTTTTAGGGATCGGGTGGATGCATCTGGCGTTTTTCACAACTGTTCTACTCGATTTGCCGATGGTTTTCGGTATGGTTTTGGCGCCGAAGTGGGAATCAGCACTCAAACCTTACCCCCCCGCGGTCCGGTGGGTTTAGAGGGTTTAGTAACGTATAAATATCACTT
>CAIUCS010000095.1 GCA_903897715.1 uncultured Synechococcales cyanobacterium | reverse complement strand
GATTTTCAAATCCTTGCCTATCCCACTGAAAAAAGATTACGGGTCATTAATCCATCCCCCTATCCTTACACCATTGCTCCCTACTGCGACAATCTACAGTCTGCATTACGGTCTGTGTTCCAAACCCATCCCCAATTCGTCCCCGGTGTTTACATTACCACACCGTCTTCAGGCTTAGTTCCATCCACGGTGGGTATACAACCAGACGGATCCATCCCTGTCACCCTGGAAATTCCGCCCCACACTGATCAAACCTATGATTCAGCCATTCATTTCTTCGCTCCCAAACGGGCTCATATTTTATTTTATGACGGTCATCTCGCCCTATTGAAAGAAACTGAACAGACCCTGCGGGTTATTAATGAATCCGATCATGATTATAATATTCAACCCATGTGGTCTGAGGTTCGACAAGCACTCACGTTAATGCCCAGTGGTGTTTACAGTGACCCCCTTGCCCCTGATGCCCCCTTTCGCACCCTAATGGTCGGAGACCAAGGGTTGGAAAGTCGGGTTAAGGTTTCTCCCCAATCTTCCATTGTTTTCCAGTATCAGTGTCCGTTGGATGCCATTCAACGAGTGGCAATTTTACCATTAGGCGATCGCTGTGCCGTCCGCATGATGCTTTACAAAATGGAATATGACGGACCCGCCTTTCCCTTTGACCTCACCCGCACAACCAACCTAGGGGATGTTGCCGATATGATTGCCCACGATTTCCATGACATGTGGAATCCAGCCCTATTGCACTATAACCCCACAGCAGGACGAATTTACCATAGCCGATGGAGCGGCTTATCCTTCGCCCATGAAGTAGAATCCACTGACGATCCGGTTCATCAGATGCAACCCATATTTGACCGGATGCGTAAGCGTTATTCTGCCCGTGCACAACGGTTTGGATATACCTTACACCATTGCGACAGAGTGTTATTTATCCGCACCGGGGTAGCAGATCGGGGACAAGTGGTGGATTTAATGGCTAAATTACAACTGCGTTGTCTGAATAAACCATTCCAGCTATTGCTTTTATCTCCCCAAAATACAGATGAATTTGTGGACTTACCCCATGTGTTGCATTATGATTTGGAATTCAACCCTGACCAGATGTATGCTGACCTCGGTCATTGGCTATACTGTACATCTGTCATGCAGGATATTTTGCATCACTTAGGAATTTCCAGTAATAATCTCTTTTGGTGTCCCCCGTCTCCCCCTCTGGAACTCCCCCTCTGGAATAGGCATCACCCTATTAATCGGTAGCATATCCTACTTGTCACTACCCAAAATTAAAAAGCAGTGGTTTACTTGGTAAACCACTGCAGGATTGATTGTGAGGAAAACGAACTAGACTTAACTAGAAGGTGAAACGGGTACGAATGGCACCAACCACAACATCAGAAGCACTGGCGTTGTTATTAGAATTAGTAATATAAATAATACCCGGAGTTACGGAAACGTTTGGTGTCAAAGCCAGACGATAGAACAATTCAAAGTGGAGAGCTGAGTCTTCTGAACGAACAACTCTATCAGTGGAAGAAACACTGTAGGGTTGACCTACAATGATTCCACCTAGGTCACCTTGTCGGATGGCATCGGGGAAGCCAACTTGCACAGCCCATTGAGTTAAAGATGCACTTTCACCAGTTGCAGACCGCACCACATCTTGGAATCCAATCCAACCACCAAAGGCAAGTTTGGGAAGGGCGCGGAATTGGAACTGGAAGGCATAGGAATCAGAAGTTGCTTCGTTGGCAGCACTACTAGAAGTAGTAGAAGTAGCAGTAGCCAACAGGGGAGCATCAGCAAATAGACTGCTGGTACCACCAGTGAAGCCACCTCCATCACGACTGTAAGCATTTGCATAGATGAAGGCAAAGGAGAATGCATCTACGGGCTTAACAGTCAACTGGGCAAAGGTAGCACTTCTTGAGCCATCAAAACCAGCTGGGTCAATGGGATTATCGGGGGTGGAAGAATAATAACCTAAACCAAGGTTTAACCAATCCGTGAACGGATAGTTGAACGCAATACCAGCAACAGGTCCAGTAGTCCGGTAAATAGGATTATAAGCACCAAAACGGGATAGGGCACCATTACTGGCTAGGGGAACTAAGGTACCTCCTAAGTCACCGTCAGGACCAGCACCTACGGCAGTAATATCAAACCGACCCTTGTCAAAAGCAGGGAAACGATAGGTTAACAAACCAAGGTTGAATGTATTGTTAGCAAAACCATTATTCCCGTCAAACCCTAAACGAGCCTGCTGAGTACCAGTGGCGGTTGTCAAGTTAGGGACGCTGCCCGCATCTAAGCGAACACGCAAAGAATCAGAGCCAATGAAGCTGGTGGTTAATGTCAACCGAGTGCGTTGAGAGAAGGTTAACGCATCTCCGCCGTCACCACTATCAGCTAAGGGACTCCGTTGAACCGTTAGACCACTATCGGTGGAGGCTCCAGCTAGATTGAAGATAACTTCCCCAGTCAACTTGGTGGTGGTGGAAAACTGTTGACGCTCTAAACGGGATGCACGAACTTCAAGGCTATCAACCTTTCCTTTCAACTGATCCAACTCTGCACGGAATTCTTCTTGAAGTTTAATAACAGCTGCCAAGTCTTCCTTGTTGACCTTCTCTGCCAAACCTTGAGCCAATAATTCGCTAATACGATCCATGCAAGCGTTGAGGGCAGCAGCAGCTTCATAACGAGTCATGGCACGACTGCCACGGAAGGTTCTGTCGGGATAACCTACAATACAACCGTACTTTTCAACTAAAGACTGTAATGCAGAAAATGCCCAATCAGTAGGCTTCACATCAGACAACTGAGTGACAGAGGTAACTTGACCAATTTGACCACTTTCACCAGAATTGCTATAGCCACGAACTTGTTGCAAAGAAGCGGTATCAGTGGCTGGCTTAACTTCTCCAGTAGCGGTAGAAGCCGGAAGAGTATCGGTGGTGTAAGCACGAACTTGATCCAAGGGGCTAGCTTCGGTAGGGGGCTGTACCGCACCAACAGAACCAGCAGCTAATAAAGACAACCCTAAAAATGCAGGGGTTGTTACAAACGAGTGCCACAGCACTTTAGATGCCATAAATAAACCTCACACACGATGGAAATTGTTCAATAGCTTAAACCTATTTGAAAAGTCATAAGCTTTTACTAACTATATCCTATGTTGACATGGTTGTCAAAAAAAAATTTGATTACCATTCAACCTTTAACTGTAATATCATGTTCTCAGACCATATCTGTGTAGCCTGCAACACATCATCTGTTTTATTGAATTCTTGGTTTTCATAGAATTGGGATGTACTTTAGGATTCCCATTTTTTGTTTCCCCAGACCATTTACTCCCCAAAGAAGGAATCATTCAGGCGTAGCCCCCAATCCTCTTTACCAGAGTGGTTACTATTTCCCAGTTTAATTTAATATTAAATTAGCCAAATTTAAAGATTACCCCTTCCAGTCAGACGTGCAATTACTGTTTATCCGTCATGCCGAATCAATTGGCAATTGGGAAAAGAGGATACTGGGTCAATGCCAGGACAAGAATGAATTAACTGCTTGCGGGCAGGAACAAGCCCAATGCCTGTCTTGGCGTCTAAAAACCCACTTTCTTCCCCCGACCCACGTCTACACCAGCCCCCTAATCAGGGCGGTGCAGACGGCTACAATTGTGATCAACGGGCTGAGGGAAGAAAACATCAATCCCCCTATGATTCAAGACGCTGACCTACAAGAACTTAATGCCGGAATTCTGCAAGGACTGACATGGACTGAAGCCCAGCAAAAGTATCCCCAACTCTGTCACCGTCTAGAAAGCCAGCTAACCTGGATCCCAATTCCCGGCGGAGAATCTCTCCAGTCGGCTCGCCATCGCGCCCAACAATTTATTACCCGACTGCTAAACCAACACGATAATGATTCCATCCTCTGGGTAATAACCCATGGTGGTTTTCTGCCTTATCTTGTTTCGGCTCTTTGGGGAGGTGAACGGGTTTTGGGGTTTTCTGCAGGTTATGCTAGTGTATTTGAACTATGGATTGAACAAACCCATTGGTTTCTGAGAGATGGGAACCAATATAATAGTCAGCTTTGGCAAATCCGTCGTTTCAATGATTAATTTCAAGGGGGTTGGATAGGATCAAGCAACAACAATTCCTCCAGACTACAACTGGATGGGATCCATAGCCCCCAAACCGACAAAACCCCCTCTTCAGTTAGTCTCCATCTGGTAACGCCATTGATGGGAGCGGATCAGACAAAATAGCCCCAGGTTTACGATTCTCAGTCTCATGGGATGCTAATATTGTCCCATCCAACGTAATGCTATGCACAAGCAGCCGAGTCAGTTCCTGGCGATGCCCGCGCTTCTTTCGAGTTTTTTTCTTGGGTTTCATTTTATAAACCAAGATTTTTTTTCCACGATAGTGCTTTAAGACTGTTGTTTCCACCGTTGCCCCTATTACTAGGGGTTGTCCAACATGTACCCCACTATCATGGCTAATGAGTAGCACCCGGTCTAAAATGACTTCCCCCCCAAGGTCTACTCCAACACGGTCAACGTCATAAAACCAACCAGGCTCTAAACGGAGTTGTTTACCACTGGTTTCAACAATTGCATAAGTCATGATAGTGCCTCATAAAGCCGTACAGGTAAGCTTAAAATATCCCTAAGGATATGGGTTACTTTTGAGCAGGTCTTCACCTTAACCCTAGACAATAGAAATATGGGAAAAACGATACATCCGAATTGACCCAGTTTTCGACTGCTAAAGGGATAAAGTTGAGCCAACTGACCACCTGATCCGAGCAAAAAACGTATTTAATTAGATTTGAATTATTTATAGTACCATAAATGCAGCGGATAGAACCCACGGAAATTATTTTTATAACAATATGGGAAGATTTCTAGGGAATCATTGCCACTTTGATCACATGACGATGGAGCATGTCATCAAATACGTGGGGTAGATCAACCAAGGGGCGGTAATCACTAATTAATAAGTGAAATGGAATGGTGTGACTGGATAAAAGAGCAAGGGCATTTCGAACAAATTGAGGGGTGTTATGGAAAACTCCTTTCAATGTCAGTTCGTTGTAATGTAATTGTTCCGTACTCACTGTAATGGTGGTTTGTCGGGGGCAACCACCAAACAAATTGACCGTAGCTCCCGGTCGGGCACAGGCAATGGCCATTTCCCAGACGGAGGGTAGTCCGGTGGCTTCAATGACTACATCTGCCCCCCACCCTTGGGTCAACTCCTTCACAAGGGCTGGCACATCATCAAGATGGTGATAATTGAAAACCCCTTTTGCCCCAAATTGGGTACCGATGGCGAGGCGAGTATCACTGCCACCCAGCAGGAATACCGTTGCTCCTTTTTGTACCAAACCTGCCACAAACATTAATCCAATTGCGCCGTCACCCAGCACTACTACAGAATCCCCCGGTTGGGTATGGGAACGAGCCACTCCATGGAGTACACAAGCAAGGGGTTCTGTCATAGCTGCTAACCCATCGGTTAGACCATCAGGAATTGATAGGAGGTTATGGTGAACAATGGGAGCGGGAATAGTTAAGTATTCTGCAAACGTACCATTATTAAACTGTAAATTGATACAGAGGGAATACTCTTGACGGTGACAAAAAAAACAATCCATGCAGGGTGCAGAGTTATTGGCAACCACCCGGTCTCCCACAGACCAGTTCTCCACCCCCGCACCCACTGCTACAATCGTTCCTGCGACTTCATGACCAAAGGGAGCAGGGGGTTTAAGCATTTTGGCATGCCCCCCCCGCCGCCATACTTTTAAATCTGTGCCGCAAGTGGTGGCTGCGCCCACTCGAATAACAACCTCCCCGCAACTTGGAAATGGATCCGGTACGGTTTCCAGCCGAAAGTCACATTGTCCGTATAATAAGGCTGCAAGCAAGGGAGTAGGTGGGTGGGATAAACATTAACGACTTAACGACGAACAGTACCAGTAAACCCAGCTGCCTTAAACCGTTCTAACCGTAATGGGGTCGGTTGATTCGCAGCCACAGAAATCCGTAACTCAAATGGACTAATGCCTGGTGGTACTTCAGCGATCGCCCCTAAACGGTTGCGGTTTTGCATTGCCGGATCATTGTTGGCATCAAATATACGTCCAAATATATCAGCATTATAGACCGTTCTGCCAGATGTATTTTCTGCTTTACCGGTGACAATAAAACAATTAGCCTGCAGGGAGGAACCATCACTGGTCACCACACCTTGACCAATACTGGCAGGACAGTCATGATAATCAATATCAAACAGACGAATTTGAGTTAATGCCACTGCAACGGGGGCGATCGCCCAACCTGCTGTCCATAAAATCAATGCCAAAACAGTTGTAAAATATACTTTTAAGTGAAGTTTTCGTCTCATATTTTATTTGACAGAACATTACCCCTGTCACCCCATGGCGAATCATTGACAGTAGCTTACCCTGAATTCAGCATTTAATTCTTCAATTACCCTATGCTTGCCTAAAATTCAAGAATCGATTTAGGATCCTTCCGTTTCACCATCATAGGGAGTAGTCTTCCCGTCACAGTGAATGTCAACCAGCCAGCCAGCCTACCCTACTTCTAATTCTGAACTTTTACAAGGGGTGATAGAACGATTGACCTATCATTCCAGTGAGTCGGGTTATACCGTTGCCCGGTTGAAGGCTCCCCGCAGTCACGAATTAATCACCATCGTAGGTAATTTTGCTACGATTCAACCGGGGCAAACATTACAACTTCAAGGATATTGGAAAGATCATCCTAAATTTGGACCCCAGTTTCAAGTAATCCGTTATCAAGAAACTAAACCGGCGACCCTGACAGGGTTAGAAAAGTATCTGGGGAGTGGGCTCATTAAGGGGGTAGGACCGGTGACTGCCAGGCGGATTGTTGATCACTTTGGATTAGATACCCTAGAGATTATCGAACGTTCAGTGGAACGGTTAATTGAAGTCCCAGGAATTGCCCAGAAGCGAGTAGAAATCATCCGTCAAGCTTGGAAGACGCAAAAAATAATCAAAGATGTGATGTTATTTTTACAAAGCCATGATGTTTCCACTGTTTATGCCGTCAAAATTTTCAAACACTATGGACAGGATGCCATCACCACGGTTACCCAAAACCCTTATCAATTAGCTACTGATATTTATGGGATTGGCTTTATCACTGCTGATGGGATTGCCCGTAAACTTGGGATCACCCCTGATTCGGAGTTTCGGTATCGAGCCGGAATCCTGTATACCCTAGGTCAGGCGGGGGAGGATGGTCATTGCTTTTTACCGTTCACTGAATTAGTTGAACAAGGGATAAACCTATTAGAATTACCTGATTACCAACCAGAAGCAGGACGCATTATTCAGCAAATTACCCCAATGGCACTGAATGAAGAAATCATTTTGCAAGGGGGTACAGGGGAATGGAATAGTCAGCACCTATGCTACAAGCCAGCGTTTTATCGAGCTGAACAGTCCCTTGCTGAACACGTTTACACTTTATTACAACAACCGATTACTGTAGACTTACCCAGGGTAGAAGGATGGATCCAACGATTTATCCAGAAAACCGGAATTCATCTGTCTGAACAACAACAACGGGCAGTTATCATGGCTGCATCCCAACGTTTACTGATTCTGACGGGGGGACCGGGTACGGGAAAAACCTTTACCACCCGAACCATCGTTGCTTTATGGAAAGCAATGGGTAAAACCATTGCTCTGGCAGCACCCACCGGACGAGCGGCACAACGACTTACAGAAATGACTGGGCAAGAGGCAAAGACGTTGCATCGTCTATTAGAATTTGAACCACAGAGCCATGGCTTTAAGCGGGATGGAGACCATCCCATTGATGCCCAGGCAATTGTGGTTGATGAAACTTCAATGGTGGATTTATTTCTTGCCAATTCACTATTGAAAGCGGTAGCTTCCGATGCCCAGCTATTACTCGTTGGAGACGGCGACCAACTACCCAGTGTGGGACCAGGTAGGGTACTCAATGACCTGATCAAGTCCAGATTAGTACCAGTAATTCAACTCACTGAGGTATTCCGACAAGCTCAATCCAGTCAAATTGTGGTGAATGCCCATGCCATTAACCAAGGGGAATTTCCCCAACTGGAATCGGTTTCTAACAATCCCCGTAGTGATTGCTTATGGCTGGGAGCACCAGAGCCAGAGACGGGGGTGCAAGCCATACAAGACTTGCTAACAGACTTCATCCCAACCCTAGGGTTTAACCCCCAACGGGATGTTCAGGTTTTAAGTCCCATGATGCGGGGAGCAGTGGGAACCCGTCAGTTAAACCTAACCTTGCAGGAGTTTTTGAATCCCTCATCCCCTGATAAATCAGAATTAACTAGGGGAAGTTTGCGACTTCGAGTGGGAGACCGGGTCATTCAACAAAAAAATAACTACGACCGGGAAGTGTTTAATGGTGACTTGGGAGAGGTGACAACCATTGATTTAGAACAACAGGAAATCCACATTGAATTTGGGGGACGGTCAGTGATTTATGATTATGCCGACCTAACTGAAATTTCCCTAGCGTGGAGTATTACCATTCATAAATCCCAAGGTAGTGAATATCCAGTGGTCATTTTGCCATTGTATATGCAACATTATCTGTTACTCAATCGCAATTTAATCTACACCGCCCTGACCCGTGCCAAGGAATTAGCCATACTGGTGGGTCCCAAGAAGGCGATCGCCTTGGCAGTGAACCAGGTAAGTGCCAGAGAACGGTATACATTTTTACCGGATCGGTTACTGGCTCAAACTCGTATGGGCACGTTTGAAGGCTTCGTCGATCACCTCTGACAGGGTGGGATGGGTGTGTACCATAAAGGCTAGATCATTTACGGAACGTCGTTCTGCAATGGCATTAGCCACCTCTTGGATTAGATCAGAAGCATGGATGCCAAAAATATGTGCCCCCAGCACTTCTCCATTATCCTGACGATACACCAGCTTTGCTAAACCATCTGTTTCCCCTTCGGCGATCGCCTTAGAATTTCCCTTAAAGTAAGTTTTGGTTGTACCCACTTTAAATCCTTCAACCTTAGCCAAATCTTGGGCTTGGGGTTCAGTTAAACCGACAAAACTAATTTCAGGATGGGTAAAGGTGGCGGCGGGGATACTGCGGTAGTCCACAGACCGAGCCCTGCCACAAATCGTTTCCACCGCGGTTACCCCCTGGGCTGAAGCGGCATGAGCCAACATCATCTTACCAGTTGCATCCCCGATGGCCCACAGATGCTCCACTGGTATGCCATCCTTTAAGACTGCCATCTGGTCATTAACGGTAATAAACCCCCGTGAACCCAATTCTACTCCAACCTGTTCCAACCCTAGATTTTGGGTGAGGGGAATCCGACCTGTGGCAATTAAACAGGCATCCACTTCCAGTACTTCTATCAATTCCTTTGTGTGGGCATCAGTCAATTCAATTTTCACAGGCGAACCAGGGATTACCTTACGAGCTAAGGTACCACTATAGGTCTCAATATCCCGTGGGTCAATCAAGGAGCGTCGGGCTAACTTGGCAATGTCCGGATCAAAACCAGGCATCAACTGATCCAAGGCTTCAATCATGGTGATCTCACAGCCCAATGCAGAATAAATATCAGCAAACTCCAGACCAATATAGCCACTCCCAATAATGGCAATCCACTGGGGCAACCATTCCAACTTCAGCCCGTCATCACTGGTAAATACTGTTTTACCATCAATTTCTACCCCCGGGGGAACAAAAGGAACAGAACCGGAGGAAATAATAATATCCTTTGCCGTAAAGGTTTGGTTGCCCACTTGCACCTTTTGGGTACCGCATATTTTCCCCCACCCGACAATAATATCTACCCCAGCCCGCTTAAGACTATTTGTTAAATCACCCCGAATTTTCTGGACTAAATTACCAGCATGGTCAGCAATGGCCTGCCGTTCAAAGTGAACCCCTTGCACCTGAATACCCAAAGCCTTAAGGTGATGTTCATCCCGGAGTTCCCTTACTCTGCCGGAAGCCGCTAGTAATGCTTTTGAAGGAATACATCCCCGGTTGACACAGGTACCCCCCAACTCCCCCCCTTCTACAATTGCCGTCTTTAAGCCACAATTAACAGCATGGAGAGCAGCCCCATGTCCGCCCACCCCAGCTCCTAAAATAATTAAATCGTAGTCAAATTTCTTGGCGTTGGTCACGTTAAATTCCTCGTTACAATGGTTTATGATTGACTTCAAGGCAGTAAGTTCAGGGGGAAACCCGATGGAGGGTTCAGATTTGTAAAAATAACCGATGGTCATAAAACCAAATTACACTACTTCTATCCCATGACTCATTTTCCTGCTTACGCCTTAATTACTGGGGCATCTTCTGGCATCGGGCTTGAATTTGCCCACCAGTTAGCTGCTCAAAAGACACATTTAATATTGGTTGCCCGTTCCAGCGATCGCCTATATCAACTCTCTCAGGAGTTGCAAACACAGTACGACATACAAGTCAGTATAATTGTACAAGATTTAACCCTATCGGGTGCTGGAACTGAAGTTTATAAAGCCGTTCAAACCCTGGGTTGGCCCGTCCATTTGTTGATCAATAACGCTGGGTTTGGCGATTATGGACTATTTATGGAGCGGGATCGGCTAAAGCAATTGGCCATGATCCAATTGAATATTACTGCATTGGTGGATTTAACCCATTATTTTCTACCTCCCATGGTGCAGCGACAATGGGGCAGTGTAATTAATGTTGCTTCCATTGCCGCCTTTCAACCTATCCCTTTTTTTTCAGTGTATGCCGCCACCAAGGCATTTGTACTTAGCTTTAGTGAATCTCTATGGGCAGAAGTGAGACCCTATGGAGTCAAGGTCATTGCCCTGTGTCCTGGTCCTACCGCTTCAAATTTTATGGAAATTGCCCAATTCCCCGACCATCTATCAAAGAATAACCCAAGTCTTGAATCAGCGGAACAGGTTGTCCGCACTGCTTTAGCAGCATTACAGTCTGATTCGGCGAATGTGGTAACGGGGGGATGGATCAATCAATTCATTGTTAATTTATCTCGTTTTTTACCCAGAGAATTACTTGTGAGTATAGTGGGCAAACAGTTTCAACCGCCCTCCTCCAATGGGTCGTCATCACACTGATTTTGTTACCACCATTTTCATGCCACCCAAAACCCCACGCCTTTCTACTGAATTACTGGCTTACTACCGGCTTATTAGTTCCCGCCCCTTTACTGTGGTGGATGTGGAAACCACCGGCTTTACTCCGGCTGAGTGTCGCGTTATTGAAATAAGCGTAATCCAGGCAAGTCTCAAGGATGGAATTATCCTCCAAAAAACTAGTTTAATTAATCCTGGAATTCTCATCCCTCCCCAGATCACCCGTTTTACTGGAATTACCCAGGCGATGGTGGATGGGGCTCCTTCTCCCCACCAAGTATGGCATGACCTTCAAACTTTATTAGTCAATGGTATCCTCACCGCCCATAACTTAGGGTTTGATTATCCCTTTCTACAGTCTGAACTGGCACATGTGGGGGTGTCATTCAAACGTGCCCCGACTCAGCAATTATGCACCGTATTACTCTCTAGACAACTTCTTCCTCACTTGGCTTCCCGTAGTTTGCCAAATTTAGTCAAACATTTCGGATTTCCGGTGGAGGAATCCCATCGTGCCGCTGCTGATGCGATCGCCTGTTGGCTGTTGACGGAGAAATTACTAACCTACATACAAACCCAGTCAGATGAAGTCCTTCTGGAGCAATTTGCCCAGCAATGGTTAAACTTAAGGGATGTAGCTGCAATTTTCGGATGTAGCCAAACCCATGCCCAACGCAAACTCCATCAAGCTGGGGTGGTTCCCCGTATTGTGGGAACTCGTCAAACTCCTATGTATCAACGTATGGTTGTGGAGCAGTTGAAAAAAGGGAATGAATGATGGGCAGAGCAACCGCACACATTTTTTAACAAACCAGTAAACATTTGGCAGCAATGGATAACAATTGAGTAATAAGTATAGTTACCGTGAGTTCGGGGTAAGAAGCGGAAGGCAAGCCCGCTCCACAGTCAAAGAGGGCTTCTTTGGTTGGTGACAATAAGCAATAAGCCCACAAATGATATTAATCAGTGCGTTGATGGGGCTGCGATGACAAGCATGTTCAATCTGTGAAATATTGGTGAATTG
>CAIUCS010000094.1 GCA_903897715.1 uncultured Synechococcales cyanobacterium | reverse complement strand
GATGAATGGGGCATGAAAATAATTTACCTGGCTTCACAATCTATCCAAGAAATGAACAACGGTGATTCGGGATTGGAAAGGTGCCTTGAATCGATTTGCTATTGAGTTTAAAGGGAGGATTCCTACCCGAATAGTTATTCTTGGTTGACAGTCTCCTCATGGGTTCAAGAAAGAACAAGACTCCAATTTTTGCAGATAGTACACAAAAATTATCTTGTGATCGTACTAAATAGCAGTAGTACACAGAAAAATTCTTTAAAGGTTGGCGAATGGCTTCCTATGGCAACATCATCGATAAAAGTTGGGAACTGCCAAAATTACATTTTGTGCAGCATCACCACCCCAATACCCGATGATCATGGAGCGGTTATCTCCGATGGGTGATACGGAAAGATCCTATCCAACCTATCGGTTAGACCCACAGCTAGGTTATGATTTCTAATCTGCGCTACGACAACTTTCATTTAATTCCATAGAGTAATCCAAACCGCACCCACCCCCGTTCATATCCCTTTTGCATCAGTCTTAAGGATAAAGCAGCTTGTATCGTCATCCATCCACAGCGGAGTAATCCAAAAACCGCAGCGGGAGTTAGGGCAGATTGGATCACCTTATTCCAAAATGGAGCAACCGCCAATGACCAATCATCCGTACGCAAATGGTGGAAGCCCGTTTCTTTAGCAATTTGGGCATATTGGGGCAAAGACAACACATAGGGTAAGCAATACACTTGGTAAATAGCTTGTAAATGTTTGAGTTCATCCCCAGTGAGGGGATGTTCATGAATTGGACGATGGCACCAAGTGGCCATTAGGAAAGTCCCTCCTGGTTTAAGGACACGGTAACATTCAGATAAGAATTTTTCCTTATCCGGCATATGTTCTCCACTTTCCAACGACCATACCAGATCAAAGTGATGGTCAGGGTAGGGCATTTGAAGAGCATTAGCTACTTCAAAGTGGAGGCGATCCTCCAATCCCGTTGCTTTCGCTCGTTCCTGGGCTCGATTCACCTGAACCGGGCTGAGGGAAATCCCAGTTCCACGACAATTGAATTGGTCTGCCAGATACACTGTACTCCCCCCAATCCCACATCCCACATCCAAGATATGTTCAGCATGGTCAATACCACCCCATTGCAATAACTCCCCAATCAAATCAACCTGAGCCTGGCGACGTTCCTTCTTTAGGGTTCCATCCTGACCATAGTAACCATGGTGCATATGTTCACCCCACACCGTCTCCCATAAACCGGAGGAGGAATCATAAAAGTTTTTGATGCGTTCATATAAATTGGATGACATAAGTTCAATTGATTCTCAAATCTTAATGATTATCCCCCAGCGATCCCAGATCAGCAACGGTTACTGATGGAGTATCCCTATGGGATGATAACGATTTATCAGCGCCAACCCTCTGGTGCATGTGTTGAATTAAAAAAGGACCATGGGAAGTGCCTAATCGAGTCGCTCCGGCAGCGATTAAATCAATGGCGAATTCAGGAGTCCGAATACCCCCTGCTGCTTTAATCCCAACCCGATCCTTTGTTATTTGTTTTAAAAACCTAACATCCTCAATGGTTACCCCACCGTACCAACCGGTTCCAGTTTTCAAGAACTGTACTCCGGCATCCATACAAGCCTCAGCAGCCCAGCGTTTCTCCTCATCATTGAACCGATTAACCTCTAAAATTGCTTTGACGATTTGCCCAGTTTCCTGACAGATTTCAGCTATTTCTTGATGGATCAGGTTGTAGTTCCCTTCCTTAAGCCAACCTTGATTAATGACAACATCCAGCTCCGTTGCACCATTGTCCACCGCTTCACACGATTCAAATAATTTTGTACCTGGGGTAGTTGCTCCCATGGGAAAGCCAATCACCGCCGCCACTTGTACCCGTTTACCATGAAGGAGTTCCACCGCCTCTCGCACATGAACTGGGGCTACACATACACAATGGAAGTGGTAACGGTCTGCTTCCATACACCACTGCTCCACATTAGCCTGACTGACCATAGGATCTAAGAGGGCGTGATCAATATAGGGGGCAATATCAATCAGGGCAGTATCAATATTAGTGTCCATTAAAACCAAATTTAAGCCATTCAGACATGAAAAAACCCCTGGGCGTCTTTCCTTGTTTCGACCCCAGAGGCTCTTCCTTTGGACTTCTCCTCACACAAATAACTGTAGTATAACTGCAATCGTAATTGAATTAGGTATGTGCCACTTTTCCTACTGTACCCATACTACCTAGTCGAAGTTGAGAGCATCCCTGCTTTAGATGGTACACTGATACTATCACTTCGATGAACATCTGGATGTTCCAAGTGTTTATGGTGTGCAAGTTCAGGCGGCATATCCCACCTAGTGAGTCGCCAGCGGGGAATCACAACACAAGGGTACATGGCAAGGATGATAGCCGGTGGGTAAAACGACTGTCTCTCAGTTCTTTAGAAGGTTTCTCCTGTAATGGGTTTGCTTGTTCTGAGAGATGGGGTGTATGACACTCTGCGAAATGTCGATTTCTCAGATCCTCAGCAATAGGGGACTGAGTAACTAGAAATCGTCTCGAAGGACGGCTTTAGCCTCCCTAGAGACAACTTCAGAATCCCTCGTCTTTTCAGCGAGGGAGTACCAATCATTCCCAATCGTCAATGAAAGTAGGGTGGTTGAGCATTATTCCTCCGGCGGGGAGGAGTGATTCTGCCAAAATTGCTCTCGTTCCTCAACCCATTGGCGAATGGCAGATTGGGCTTTGTCATAGAGTGGACGACCCGGAGTAATTTGACTGGCGTGGTGAATAGCCGTGGTGAAACGTTCTTCCATGGACAACTCCTCCGCACGATTTAGTAGATCCTGGTCTACCCTATCCCGCTGTTTTTCAATTAAAGTAAGGGCTACTCTCCATTGGGTCATTTTAGTTTGAGCCATGGTGTACAAGGGATGACTAGGGATAAAACTCTGGACAATACCTATTGCAGTATGATAATTGCCACGCTCTGCATGGTAACTGGCTTTATCTAAGGTTGGCTGACCTTCTAAAATCTGGGTTTGGCGATGCCAGTGGGCAATCCAAGTCTGGGCATCTACGCGAAGTTGATGTCCGCGGGGAATTTTTTGGGCAGTGGCGATCGCCTCCTGTAGGGTGCTGATGGTATTTGTTTGAGCTAATTCTCGGGCTCGCCACAGGAGGGGGAGATCCCTAAGGCGTTGCAACTTTCCTTGCCATTGACCGATGAGGGAACGGGAACGACTATGTTCTGGGCGATTAGTTGAAATCACTTTAGCTTTTTCAATGGCCCAGATGATAGCTGAGGGATGGCCTAACTCAGCCATGGTTTGGGCTACTTGCAGTTGGGTAAGGTCAGATAATTGTTCATTCCAGCCTTGTACATCGGTTTGAACCATCCCATAAACAGGGCGATCGGGTGTGATGGTGTGGACGAATCCCTTTGCTTCCATTAAGCCCCAAATCCGGTGAGCCAGCGGTTGCCCAAGGTCGCGGGCAGACAACCTTGCCATTGCCCAATTCTTAAAATCCTGGGCACTTTCCCATTCTTTTGTAGTGTTGGGAACCTTATCAGCGGCAGTGATCGCCCCACTAAAATCCAAACCCTCGAACCGTTTTTGGGCGATGGTGAGCAATTGGGCACTCCAACGGCTCCTTAAAGTTTGTGCCTCCTCGTAAGCATATCGGTTTAAATCCACGCCATCGACAATATGAATTGCCTGTGATAAATCGTCTGGCACATTTGTACGAGAAATCCATTGGGCAGTTTGCAACTGTTTTACTGCCGACTGTTCTAATTTCAACTGAGCAGGCAATATGATTAAACCCTGATTTCGCCAGGGGAGAGTATTCATGCGAGACAGTAATTGGATATAGTAATTCGCTTGTTGCCATTGTTTTGTTTTGAGGGCAATTTGAGTTTTACCAAAAAGGGTTTCACCATATTTCCAGTCTTGCTGCCATTGCACAATTTGTCGTTGTGCTTGCAAGTACAATGGGCTAGCCATGGGAATTTGATTCGCCAAGTCTACGGCTGCTGTTACCCCCTCCTCCAACCATTGCTGTTGTGCAATGGCATAGAGTGCCACAGACCAATTTTTCAACTTAATCTGAGACTTTTGATAAAGTGGATGATCCGATGTCCACCCCCCGACCAACCGTAGTCCATTTATCAGCGATTTTATATCCCCGGAACGAATGACCACCTCCGCACAATACATTTGTTCTTGATCAGAGGAAAGGGAGTTGACCAGACGACAGTCTGTAATTGGTGGAACACGGGTAAGCCACACAATAGCAATGACACTACTCCCGATCAAGCTAAATAGAAGAGATAGGCAAGCCCAAGACCATGGGAAGGGTAAACCCAAATTCCGCAGAGTTTTTCGTAAACCTATGGGGTATTTGGGGAGTCCCCCCATAAAGAAAGGATAAATTCGTATTTTTTGAAGGCGGCGTTGATCAACCATAGAGCTAAATCTTATCCGAACAAATGGCTAGATGGTGATTTAATTTACATCATAAAAGAAATGATTCAATTCATTCTAGTCAATCTATGGGATACTAATTGGGCAATCAGTGGATGAATCGGTTTATCCTAAGTCTATAATGGCGTAAGAAAATGGTTTCAAATTATTGTCCATAATGACAATAACGTTGGTGAGTACAGTTATAATAGCACGGGCATGGCACTGGTAGAAACCCTACGTGAAGAATGGAAGACACGTATACAGAAGGATTGTGCTGGTTACAGTCCAATGGTTCATGGGGGTATCCTCAATTGGCTCATGGGTAAGGATGAATCCCTGTTAAACCAAGTGGATAGTGCCCATCTTCAGGTTATTTGTCAAGGCATGGACTTCCGGTACCGAATTTTACTGCAACGCTACTTGGGAGTAAGTCCCGATCGAGCCTATCGCCAATTAATGCAGCGATTAGGAAGTTTGGTGATGGTGCGTAATAAAATTAAAGCGTGGGTAGCTGTGAGCCGTGACCGTCAGCGCAGCGTATTGGATGTTTTGCAGGAAATTATTCAAGAAATGCTCCATAGCGATCGCTATATGCAGCAACAATCAGATTGGATTACCCAGTGTACCAATAACTTACGGTTACGTAATGCTTTACTCCTCACCAGTTTAGAAGAGTATTGCCTCCGTCCTATTCGAAATCAACCCCTATTGTCATTTCGGTTTGTGAATTACTTACGTCGTACTGAACGGGGAGGGTTAACCCAGGTTCCTGCGGGTGATTTAATTCGCATTGTCTCTGAAGAGTTTAGTGCTGATGAGGGTGAGACCACGGTTAGTCTCATCGATTATCAAGCGGTTACAGTCTACCAGGATGGGCAAGTTTGGGAAGAACAACAAGCCCACCGCCTATCCGTCCTGTCTGAATTTATAACCTATTTGGAACACCATGTGGATGCCACCGCTGCCCAGTGGTTGAAGTTATACTTGAATGGTTTTTCCCAAGAGGCGATCGCTCACCAACTAGGGATGGATATTAAACAGGTTTACCGCTTGCGTGAAAAAGTTGGGTATCATGCTGTTAACGTATTTGCAGTAAAAGTCAAACCTGAATTGGTCACCCAATGGCTAGGTACGTCTGTCCAAGAACATAGTTTAGGTTTAACTCCAGATCAATGGCATCAGTATTGGAATAGCTTACCACCCCAACAGCAAGAAATCATTGGACGGCTCCGGGTGGGTAAAACGTTTGATAACATTGCCCAAGAATTAAATCTTAAACTCCATCAGGTTTTACGGGAATGGAGTAGGCTTTACCTAGCAGCCCAAGACTTACGTCAAGCTTCTTGATAGGTCACACAAACTGAATTCATTCATTTTGATCCCGGTAATCATCGAACCATCCAATGGCACATATTCCCGCTCAACCCTATGACTACTCACTCCCGCAAATCGGTAAATTTGCTCTAATCATCATTGATATGCAACGGGATTTTCTAGAACCTGGTGGTTATGGAGAGTTATTGGGAAATGATGTGAGTCGTTTGTATGGCATTGTACCCACATTGCAAACCCTCTTACAAACCTTTCGAGATTTTCATCTTCCTGTCATCCATACGTTGGAATGTCATGAACCGGATTTATCTGACTGCCCCCCCGCTAAAATTAGACGGGGCAAGGGGCATCTCACCATTGGTGATGTAGGTCCAATGGGACGAATTTTGATAAAGGGGGAACCTGGCAATGCAATTATTCCAGAACTTGCCCCCATTGATGGTGAACTGGTAATCCATAAGTCAGGAAAAGGTGCTTTTTATCACACCGAATTACATGCAACATTACAACAACGTTCAATCACCCACTTACTCATCACCGGAGTGACTACGGAGGTGTGCGTCCAAACAACAATGCGGGAGGCTAATGATCGGGGTTATGAATGTCTTTTAGTGGAAGATGGGACTGAAAGTTATTTTCCTGAATTTAAGCAGGCTACGGTGGAGATGGTTTGTGCCCAGGGTGGAATTGTTGGTTGGATCGGTAGTGCGGCTTCAGTGGAAGCAGCAATCCGCAGCATTGGGAAACAAAATTAATTTGAATTCTCCCTGATATAACTGCCATGAAACAATTTCCGAAAAAAACCTGAATCGTGGTGAAGATTTTAATACCCTATTTTGATAAAACCACTAAGAGTGAATACAAGTTCTGCTCTCAGATGTAGGTTTTGTATTCACTAGAGATCTAAACTAGAAATCCAAACTTTCAATGCAACCCTATGTTCCCCCTTAGGAATGAATGAATGGGAGAGACTGCAACCATTCCAGAGTCACGGTTGTGGATGTTTCTATTTTAAGTTCACATTTGGTATTTCAAAAGGGGATAACACTCAATTAGAAAATTCAACTATATTGTTTCCCTATTATTTATTTATTATTTATCTGAAATAGGTATCAGTATCGAAGTGCATGGATTAATAATCAGTGATATATTACCCCTGTGTGGCTAGGTGAGGAATAAAACAATGTCTAATTATGTTGACTTAAGCGGCAGACCTTTTCATTTTATTGGTATTGGTGGAATTGGAATGTCAGCTCTAGCTTATTTGTTAGCAAAGCAAGGGTTGCCAGTTTCTGGCTCCGACTTACGACTGACCCATATTACTCAACGATTACAGGAACAAGGCATTCATATATTCTGGAGTCAGGAAGGTAATAATTTAAGTTTTTTTCATGATACTTATTCATCTTCAGTGGATTTAAAGTCAGAAACTGTTTCAAGACATTGTATTCAGTCATCCCCTTCCACGACCTCTATAGACGGAAACTGGTTACCCCAGGTTATTTGCTCCACCGCCATCAATCCCCATAATTCCGAGTATCAGGCAGCACTAAACCTGGGTTGTTCCATTTTTCATCGGTCTGATTTATTAGCCGCCTTTATTGAGAACCATTATAGTATTGCCGTTGCTGGAACCCATGGCAAAACAACCACCAGCAGCTTAATAGGTCATTTACTAGTGGAAACCGGATTGGATCCATCCATTGTAGTGGGTGGGGAAGTCAACAGTTGGGGGGGGAATGCTAGGGCTGGTAATAGCCAATACTTGGTGGCGGAAGCTGATGAATCTGACGGGTCGTTGGTTAAGTTTAACCCTGCCGTGGGGGTAGTGACCAATATCGAACTTGATCACATTGATCACTACTCTAACTTAGAACAAGTGATTGCCACATTTCAAACTTTTGCCAATAATTGTGATAGGGTGATAGCCTGTCTTGATTGTCCCAATATCCGGGTTCATCTGCCCTTTACCCTTAGCTACAGCCTGGTTGATTTGTCCGCTGATTATTGCGTTGATCAGGTTTCTTATGGGGCTGAAAGTACCCAGGCAACGGTAATTGAACGGGGTGAGGTATTGGGACGTTTAAGCTTGAAAATACTTGGAAAACACAACTTGAGTAATACGTTAGCTGCGGTGGCAGTCGGACGTAGCCTCGGGCTGAATTTTAATGAAATTTCAACTGCCTTGGAAACTTTTCAAGGAGCAAGGCGACGGTTTGAATATCGAGGATATAGTCAGGGCATTTGGTTTGTAGATGACTATGCCCACCATCCCAGTGAATTACGAGCAACCCTCTCCTCTGCTCGACTTCAAGTGAATGAACGTTCTCCCAATTCTCCCCGTCGAGTGGTTGCCATCTTTCAACCCCATCGATATAGTAGAACCTTCGCCTTTCTAGAAGACTTTGCAAACGCTTTTGAAAATGCGGATATTGTAGTACTGACTGATATTTACAGTGCTGGCGAACCAAATGAGGCGAAAATTACAGGGCAACAGTTGGCAGATATGATGGCAACTCGCCATCCCCATGTGGTGTACTGCCCCACCTTACCTTCAGTTACGAATTACCTACGAAACTCCCTCATACCCAAAGATTTAGCTTTATTTTTAGGAGCGGGTAATTTGAATCAGGTGATTCCTGAATTGTTATCCATTTATCAACAGCAGGAGATTCTCAGGGTTCTGCCTACTTCCGCCTGAAATGTGATCCCGGTAGGGTATTGGATGACCGGGGAAGGGTTGGTTAGTAGTATCGATAAATAAATGTTGTTCTGTTGTATCCCGTTGTTGTCCTTCACTCTCCTAGTACATTTCCCATGGTAAAACCAACTAGTCCTGCCGCCATTCAATTAGCGGGCACCGATTGTTTAATCAAACCACACATTCCCTTAGCAGCTTTGACATCCATGCGGGTGGGTGGTCCAGCAGAGTGGTATGCTTCTCCGCGACGGTTAGATGATTTGCAAGGGTTATTGAATTGGGGAAAACGGGAAGGATTACCCATTACCATGCTAGGGGCGGGTTCTAATTTATTGGTTGGGGATCAGGGGGTACGTGGTTTAGTCATCTCTACTCGGTTATTCCGTCACCGTTATTTTGATGAGGCAACCGGATGTTTAACCGCCTACAGCGGCGATTCCCTACCTCGTTTAGCTTGGTTGGCGGCTGAACGGGGTTGGCAGGGTTTGGAATGGGTAGTTGGAATCCCTGGAACGATTGGAGGCGGGGTGGTGATGAATGCAGGAGCCCATCAGGGTTGCATTGGGGATATTCTGGTGGAGGTTCAAGTTCTTAACGGCGATGGATCCATCGAAGTTCTTAAACCTGGACAGTTAGACTATCGTTATCGTACTTCTAACTTGCAAGGCAGCGATCGCCGCGTCATTCAAGCAACGTTGCAACTTCAACCCGGTATGAATCCCCAAACCCTAATCGCCCTTACCCAGAACCATCTGGACAATCGTCGCCATAGCCAACCCTATCACCTGCCCAGTTGTGGGAGTGTATTCCGAAATCCGCAAAGTAAAGCTGCAGGTTGGTTAATTGAGCACACGGGATTAAAGGGTTATCAAATTGGGGGGGCTCAAATTGCCCATCGTCATGCCAATTTTATTTTAAATTGTGGTCATGCTTCAGCCACTGATATTTTACAGTTAATTCGCTATGCTCAGAAACAAGTTCAAGAGCGCTGGTCTATTTGGTTAGAACCAGAAGTTAAAATTTTAGGTGACTTTGCCATTGGGCTGTGAGGCTTTGTTTTCAAGGAACCCATCAGGTCAGAAAGGGGAACAGGGCTCGTGTCGTCTCCTGGAATATCCACCACAATTAAATATCCTGTAAACTGGTTTCCTCCCACTGATGATAATTTCTGTAGTAGGGTAGGCATATCAGCCCGTTGCAACCGACCACTTTCATCATATAACTCCAAAGCAGAGAGACAACCAATGGCTGGATTCCAAAGACGACTGGTGTTCTCCATTTGATTATTCGTAAAAAAGGTGGCGGGCTCCCCACTACCATGGATGCGGAATAAACCCCTTCCCCCCTTACCAGCCCAGTAACTTTGGTGGATGGGGTAATAGCTGCGCCATTGGGGTGGTAACAGGGATTGATAATCAGTTAGGCTGGAGAATCCATTCCCTTGTCGCCCCGCTAGGAATTGGTTCACCCCCGATTCCCATGGTACGAATAAATTGACCAAAGGAAATAATCCATAGGCACGGAAGAATTCCGTATCTGGCTGGGGAATGGTTCCCTCCACTCGATAAATTCCTTGGGGAGTGTTTCCACGACCAAAATTCCAGGTTAAATGGTGTAACGAACGTCCCATTAAGGGAATAGACCAGAGGCGATCGCCTTCCCGTACCCATGAACCCTGGGGATCCTTCAGAATTGTCTGGCATAAAATATATCGGTTAGGGCGGCAAAGGACATAAAGGTGAAATTGATTCGGCGCAATGGACCATGTCAATAAATCATTCAAGGGTGGCAAAGACGGCTTAGGTTGTCCAATATCCACTAAGGTAGTGTAAAGAGAATTATTATTGCGCCACTGGGGAAATCGAACTTTGATGCGTTCCAACCATGTCCCCACACCGGGATGGCTCTGAGGGGGGTAAGTAAATCCCACCTGACTCCCCAAGTCTGGGGTGCGAGCAAGGGCTGAAACTGCCATGGCAACCCATTGTTCATTGGTATTGGTTTCTAGTATTGTCTCAAAGGCTGCCTTGAAGGCATGGGAACCTGAAGATTGACTTAAATATAATTGTGTACCCACCTGCAACGCCATATGTACAATCCGCCGTTGAGCCATGGATAAAGTAGGACGTTGGGCTAACTGTAAAATAGAACGAATGGTTATCCCAACAAATTCATCCTGGGGTTCTATAATAGCCGTTGCCCAGAGGAGTTTGCGCCAGTGGGTCTCAGTGCGGTCTGAAACTGGGTAGGCTTGCAGGTTAAAATATTCCGGTGTAAGGAGTTGAGCTTGTTCTCTTTTCTGTTGCTGTCGGGCTGGGGAAGTGGCGAGGGAAACAACCGGCTGGGGAGGCAGTTGAGCGAGACTAGGGGATGTAACCATATTTCCCCCAATCCAGCCTAAAGCCACAATCATCAGCCCCTGTAAACCCATTATCATCCATTCCAGTACTTCCATCGTTGGTGTTGGGGGTTGGATAACCTCACCCACCCTGTGGAGGGGGGATGGGCTGCAATTTGGACTAGGGGGCTTGGGGATGGTCAGTTTTCTAAATCGATAGGAATCAATCATTGTAATAGTCTCCTTTTTGGCTTAGGAATGGATCTGGTGGTGGACTTGGGTAATTAGAAGTCATTCATCGTTACAATAGAAAAAGTTTATTGTAAATTTGTTCATTACACCTAAGGATGATTTAGTTCATGGTAGCAACGCCAGTCCGTATCCAGTATGAAGTGAAAGACTTAGCCTTGGCTGCTCAGGGAAAACAACGCATCCAATGGGCCGGTCGGGAAATGCCCGTGCTGCGTCAAATCCAGGAACGGTTCCTGCAAGAAAAACCCCTGGACGGTATTCGATTGGTGGCTTGCTGCCATGTAACTACGGAAACCGCCCACTTAGCCATTGCCTTAAAAAATGCAGGAGCTAACGCAGTTTTAATTGCCAGTAACCCCCTGTCAACCCAAGACGATGTAGCAGCCAGTTTAGTTGCAGATTTTGGGATTCCAGTTTTTGCTCAGAAAGGCGAAGATGCCCAAACCTACAACCGACATATTCAAATTGCCCTAGATCACCGTCCTAATATTATTATTGATGATGGAAGTGATGTGGTTGCCACCCTAATTCAACAACGTCCCCATCAAATTGCCGACCTGATTGGTACCACAGAAGAAACCACCACCGGCATTGTTCGTTTGAGGGCTATGTTGAACGATGGGGTACTCACTTTTCCGGCAATGAATGTGAATGATGCCGATACTAAGCACTTTTTTGACAATCGCTATGGAACCGGTCAATCTACCCTAGACGGCATCATTCGGGCAACCAATATTCTGCTGGCAGGTAAAACCATTGTGGTCGCCGGTTATGGTTGGTGTGGTAAAGGAACTGCTTTACGCGCTCGGGGGTTAGGCGGGAATGTAGTTGTTACTGAAGTTGATCCAATCCGTGCCATTGAAGCGGTTATGGATGGTTTTCGGGTTCTACCTATGGCGGAAGCTGCTACCCAGGGAGACCTATTTATCACGGTGACTGGTAATAAACATGTTATTCGTCCTGAACATTTTGCCATCATGAAAGATGGGGCGATCGTTTGTAACTCTGGACACTTTGATATTGAAATCGATTTAAAATCTCTTCATGAAAGTGCCCTGTCCATTCAAGATGTTAGACCATTCACCCAAGAATATCACCTACCGTCTGGTAAATCTATTGTGGTGCTAGGGGAAGGCAGGCTAGTCAACTTAGCCGCAGCAGAAGGGCATCCCAGTGCCGTGATGGATATGAGTTTTGCCAACCAAGCCTTGGCGTGCGAATATTTAGTCAACTATAAGGGCGTATTAAAACCCGGCATCCATTCCATCCCTGCTTCAGTTGATCAAGATATTGCCCGACTTAAATTACAAGCCATGGGAGTTGCCATTGATTCTCTTACCCCCGCCCAAATCCAATATATGAATTCTTGGACCTCAGGAACCTAATTCTGTGTTCAACTCTGGACTTAGGGGGTGGGTTGATTCATATACACTGCCCTCTTATCAAGAAGTACCTCAGCACCCACTTCTTTCTGTGTAGATAGAAAGAAGTGTTACTCGGGTTGAAACTTCAATTGATGGTATTTTTGCCCTAATGTACGAACAAAAAACCATTGGGTTATGAAACCGCTGACCCAAAATAGGGGAATGCAAGGGGTGCACCCCAATTTTGCAGCTCTCACCTTAAATCCCTCTCCCAAAAGGGAGAGAGACTTTGAACCTGGTTCCCCTTCTCCCAAAAGGGAGAAGGGGTTAGGGGATAAGGGCTGCAAAATTGGCATACTCTCAATTCAATCCCTGTCCTTTAGGGCGCAGGATTGCTAAATGAAATAAAACAATTTAACTGTCTTCAGACCGCAAAACGTTTTTTATTTTTATGTTCTTACCTTGTCTATTGGCTCCCCTCTCAAGTTATCAAAAGCACTGAACTACCGCCACGATGTTTTAGTGGTGGGAGCTGGAGCGGCTGGGCTCTATGCTGCCCTGTGTTTACCTGAACATTTAACAGTAGGGCTAATTACCAAAGATACCCTTTCCTTTTCCGCCAGTGATTGGGCACAGGGTGGAATTGCTGCTGCCATAGACCCGAACGATTCCCCTCATTTCCATACAATTGATACATTGAAGGCTGGGGTGGGGTTGTGTGAGCCAATGGCTGTGGAGTTTTTGACAACCCATGCCTCCCGTTGTATTCATGACTTATTGCGATTAGGGGTGATGTTTGATCATCAGGAGGATCATTTAGCCTTAACCTTGGAAGCAGCCCATTCCCAACGACGGGTTCTCCATGCAGCTGATACGACTGGAAGGGCGGTGGTCAGTACCTTAATTAAACAAGTGGTGGCAAGACCCAATATTGAGGTAATTGATCAGGCTTTTGTGGTGGATTTATGGTTAACTGCCTCAGGAGACAGTTGCCAAGGGGTTTTATTGTCTTGGAAGGATCATTTGCATTGGCTACCAGCCAAAGCAGTGATCCTGGCAACGGGAGGGGGAGGGCAGGTTTTTGCCCAAACAACGAATCCTGCTCTCAGTACTGGCGATGGGGTAGCCATCGCCAGTCGTGCTGGTATCATGCTACGGGATCTGGAATTCATTCAATTTCATCCTACCGCTTTAGTCCGACCAGGAGCATCCCACTTTCTTATCAGTGAAGCAGTCCGGGGAGAGGGGGCACATCTCATCGATCATCAAGGGGAACGATTTGTATTTCGGTATCATCCCGACGGAGAACTGGCTCCTAGGGATGTGGTAAGCCGTGCCATCTATACTCACCTTCGGCAGACTGCTGGTCATCCATCCCATGCCCATATTTGGTTAGATCTTCGCCCCATTCCGGCAAATACCATCCGTCAACGATTTCCAAATATTGCAGGAGTTTGCCAAAAATTTGGAATTGATGTCTTTACAGCCCCTATTCCTGTGGCTCCCGCAGCCCATTATTGGATGGGTGGTATTCTCACTGACGAAAATAATCGTACCTCTATGACTAACCTCTACGCATTAGGGGAAACAGCAAGTACTGGTGTTCATGGAGCTAATCGATTAGCGAGTAATTCTTTATTAGAATGTTTGGTTTTTGGTGCCCAGTTCGCCCAGTTAACGTTAACTGACCTTCCTGCAAATACTCTGGATGGACATTGGTGCTCCCCGTCTGCTCCCATGGCTCCCCTATCCCTATCACTACGTTACTCTGACACAATAGAGTGGATAAATCAACAGGAACAACTACGAGAATTGATGTGGCAAAATGCTGGCATTTGTCGCCATGGAACTGCATTAACCAATGCCATTGCCCAAATTGAACAATGGCAGCATGATTTTAACCAAGCCCCCCTTGCCCGTTGTTTCCATTCATGGCTGGTACAACCTCCTCAGGGGCAACCCATTGTTGAATCTCCCATACCCACATCCCTCCTACGCACTTGGGGGGAATTGCGCAATTTACTGGAAGTTGCGGAATTAATCTTGAAAAGTGCTTACTTCCGTCAAGAAAGTAGGGGCGGACATTATCGGCTTGACTTTCCCCACCCCCTAGAAGATTGGGGAAGACATACTCTGGTTCATGGGAAAGTATGGGAAAGATCAGGATTAATTGGGTCTTGATGGGGAACATTCCTCAAACAGGAGTCAACCTGTTGATAAAGGAAGGATAGGGTAGAACTGTTATTCAACACAAAAATAGGAATATCTTGGGGAATGCGTTGACATTTTTCTTCAAAAGATAACTGACTCCTGATCCGGTTTGTTGCCAGTTCTATCGTAAGAGAATCCCTCTGCATCAGACGGTTTAACTGATGTTCAACAGGGCAGTTGACTAACCAGATTTCTGAGGCTAAATTGGTCATCTTCGCTTCTACTAGTAAGGGGATTACTACCACAATGGTGGACGCCCCCTGATTGGTTTGTAACAAACAGATATCCTGAGTTAGGCGATCGCGCACCCAAGGATGGATCTGACTTTCCACCCAGGTTCGTTCGGTTGCATGGGTAAAAATAATATGGCTCAATCGATTTCGGTTTAAGGTGCCATCGGATTGTAAAATTTCAGTCCCATATCGATTAACCATTGCTTCTAGGATCGAAGAACCGGATAGTACAGCTTGACGAGCATATAAATCGGCATCCAGTATGGGTAATTGATAAACGTGGGATAGATAGTGGGAAACTTGGGACTTCCCCATAGCAATCCCCCCCGTAAGTCCAATGACCCGTAAATGATTTTCATGACTAGCGATGGACATGGAATGAAATAATCAGTCTTAGACCATCATTGAACATACCAATTTATGTGTCATAGTTTATGTACGCGGACAAATTAGTTAGAGTTGTTTTTTTGATGGAATATTAGCAAATACTTAGCTATGAGAAAATTCAAAATCCTATTTGTTTCCCCAGCAAGCTACTTCTCCCGCTCCTCAGTTGCTCTATTGCAACAACATCCAGATCTGTTTCAACAACCTTATGATGTTCAAAGCAGCCTTTTAATAGAACACAAATTAGTACACCATACCGGCTTTTCCCATGCCATGTCCCAGTTGGGTCATCATGTAGCCACGGTACTTCCTAACATCCATAGTTTACAAAAGCAGTGGGCTCAGGAAAATTCAGTTTCCTATTCTGAAACTACCTGGGGAACAGAAATCCTTCTCGCCCAAATTGAATCTATTCGCCCAGAAATTATCTATTTTGAAGCCTATCCCCCCCTTCCTTTTGCAGTTTGGAAAAATTTAAAACAAACCAATCCTTATATAAAAAAAATTATTGTTCACCGAGGTTTTCCAGGTTACTTTGATACTTTGGGGTTTGTAGATTTATTGATGGTTGCAACTCGTCATTTAGTAACCCAATATGCCAACTATGGCATTACGGCTCGACTTCTGTACCATTACTTTGATGAAAAAGTACTTGATAGTATTCAGTTGTCGCCAGTTAGTTATCCAATTACCTTTGTTGGTTCCTCCGGGTATAGTTTTGGGGCTGGTCATGCTACCCGTTACTGGTTATTGAAGGAACTCTTGGAGTGTACTCCCATTGAGATGTGGTTAGAGGAGACTCCACCCTCAAAAGAAGCCAGCTCTAAAAACCCATTACTATCCAGTAAATTGTTTATAGTAAACTCTATTACAAAATTTTTATCATGGATACCATTCCCCATCCGACAGATGTTGATCAATAGCAAGTGGATACCGAAAAAGTATCGTGACCTATTCAATACTTCTCAGTACCATAGCTGGAGAATTGGCTTAAAGTCTAATTTAAAGATTAACCTGAAAGAACCTGAAAAACCCTTGATGGATTTATTCCCTCGTCAATGTCATTTACCTGTTTTTGGACTAGATTATTATCGGATTTTAGGTTCCTCTCAGATTAGTTTCAATTGTCATACGGATGCTGCGTTGGGGGACGTTGGGAATATGCGTATGTTTGAAGCCACTGGTATGGGATCTTGTTTATTAACAGATACCGGAAAAAATATGTCTGATCTCTTTGATGTGGACAGTGAAGTAGTTACTTATTCTTCCCGTGAAGAAGCTTTAGAAAAGATCAAGTTTTTGTTGGAACATGAATCAAAATGTCGGGATATTGCAACTGCTGGACATCAACGTACCCTCCGTGATCATACCGTACTGAAACGGTGTGAACAAATTGATGAGTGGCTTCAGGAAATAATTTGATTAGTCTGTCATGATTGAATCGTTAAAAGCTAGTTTTCCCTTGATGGATAGTATCAGTTATGCTTTTATGTAACAAGCAAACATCGGATTAATAGGGTCTCTGTCCATGTCTACGGGTTATGTCCTCGTGTTCGCTATTTTGGTATTGGGGGGCGTAATTGCTACGGTAGGCGATCGCCTAGGCACACGGGTTGGTAAAGCACGATTAAGTCTCTTTAACCTACGCCCCCGCAACACAGCGGTGGTGGTCACTGTAATCACGGGTACAGTGATTTCAGCGACTACCCTGACCATTTTATTTTTGGCAGACTCTCAATTACGGACTGGATTATTTGAACTGGGTAAAATCCAAGATGACTTAGTTGCCAGTCGGAAAGAATTAGAAGACTCCATAACTGAAAAAGAAATGGTTCGTCGCCAACTTCTTCAGGTTAAGTCAGAACAAAAACAACTGGAGCGGGATAAGACGCTGACACAGCAGCAACTCGCTACCGTATCCAACCAAACCAAACAACTACGAACTGAAATTCATCGCTTACAAACCAGTCGTCAGGAATTGGTGGAACAACGGGAACAACTCATTGCAAGTAGTCAAAAGGAACTATCCAGACGCAATCAGGCAATAGAAGAATTACAAACCCGCAGTGATATGGAAATCACTAAACGGAACCAGGAAATCAAACGTCGTCAGGAACAACTACGTAAATTAGAGCGGGAACAACAGGGATTAGAGGATCAATTATCAATATTGCGTCAAGGAGTTTTAGACTTTCGTCAGAATCCTATTGCTATTTTTCGAGGGCAATCCTTGGCATCTGGTGTAATTCGTGCTCAAAGTGAAACGATTGCCCGTCAAGCAATTGAACAACTATTGCGAGAAGCAAATCGAATGGCAATTTTATATACTCAATCCCATGCCAATCCCACGGGGCAACCAACTGAACAATTAGTACAAATTACGATTTCAGAGGTGGATGGGCTGATTCAACAAATCACTTCTGGTCGGGACTCCTATGTTCGCATCATTGCCGCTGGAAACTATGTTTGGGGGGAAGGAGCCATTCGGGTAGTTGCGGATATCAATCCCTATCGAGTCTTGTATCGAAAAGGTGAAACCTTAGCCACTGTTCCTCTGGAACTGAAAGTTGACGATCGTCCACAATTACAACTGCAAATTGAAAAGCTGGTAGAATTAACTAAGTTGAATGCCCGCCAAATTGGGTATCGGGGTGATCAGCTTCAAATTGGAGATGGACGGTTGGAAACCCTCATTCGATTTGTTAATAATTTACCAACAAAAACGCAGCCCATTCAGTTAAAATCTATCGCTTCAGAATCTATTTATACTGCGGGTCTGTTGAAAATTGAATTGGTAGCCATCGAAAATAATCGGGTGTTAATCCGAACTGATGACCTGCCCATAGACCCTATCTCAAAACGATCCATCCCTATCCTTAATCCTACTTAATTCATGAATCAGTTTGTTGACAACACCCCAAATCAGTCTGGTTTACCACTGGGGAATCAGCCTGTGGAATTTGATGAACTGGTATTGGGTCAATTAGACTCTGAAACTCATTCATCTAATGAAGAGCCCACTAGTATTCATTTCCCCCATAGGTCTTTAAAGAAGACTACTGCCAAAGCACCACTGCGCCTGGTGGAGACTGCATTCTTGGCTAGCACTGCCAGTCTGATTTGGCTCGTGAATTTCTTCTTCCCCTTGGGACCAGTTCTACGGATTTTTTTCCCTTTACCAATCGCCCTATTATCCCTTCGTTGGGGAGGGCGGACAGCTTGGATGGGGTGTATTGTAACCGGGTTGTTATTATCAGTCTTGATGGGTCCACCCCGTAGTCTACTTTATATGATTCCATTTGGAATAATGGGGGTTCTGTTAGGGGGATTATGGCGCCGGTCGGTGGGATGGGAGCTATGTATCCTGATGGGTACCTTAGTGGGTTCCATTGGCTTTTTTTTTCGTTTGTGGCTGATGTCATTGATGCTGGGGGATGACCTATGGCTGTACTTAACAATCCAAGTAACCGGTATGATTGAGTGGATTGGTATGCGACTGGGTTGGTTAATTCAGCCTCAACTATTGATGGTTCAAATTGTGGGAATAGGGTTGATAGTGGTTAGTAATTTAATTTATTTATTGGTGGTACATCTAGTGGCGGGTTTTATGTTCGATCGATTAGGAAATCCTATTTCACCACCACCAAAGTGGGTACAAATTATGCTTGATTACTAGGTTCAGGGAAGAATGATGATGGTGGTCTCAATTGGTCAGTTAAGGCATGAGGGAAGAAATGCCCCGTGATGATAGCAACTCCAGTATTGAAATCCGTGGGTGATATAATTCGATCGCCATAGCTGGAGTCTGGCGATTACCTAAGCCTACATGAGGTCTTACTTGTGAACGAAGGGTTGTACCGTGAGGGAGTTCAGTGAGCCTGCAGGCGGATCGAGGTTTTCTGCACGCTGAGTTAATTCGCTGGGTTCGTTGTCATGGCTGGACTTGGACTATCCGAGGCAAGGTGGACACCCAAATCAACTTTGCCTCTGGTATCACCAAGAGTGCCCAAGAGTTATGCCCACCGGCTGAAGAAGTTTACCTGTGTCGCAATATCACCATCTTTGAGAACATCACCTGTTACCTGGCAACCGCCAAGGTGCCCAGTGCCAAGGAGGACTGGATTGTCCTCAGTGACCAACTTCCCTCTGCGCAGACCTTTGCACTTTACGGTCAGCGCTTTGGAGGCATTGAGTCCCATCTGAAGGATTGCAAATCCGCTGCTTTCGAGATCCTCGATACCCATGGATGCCCAAGCCTTGACCTGTTTAGTCATAGTGATGGACTGTGCCACCCTTTTGGCGATTGTCCTGGGGACGATGGTCGTCCACATGGGCCAGCGAGTACGCCTCGATTGGCATCCGCAGCGAGGATTGAGTTTTCTTCAACTGGGCTTAGGAGAACTGCAGCGCTTACTCCATTGCGGCGAACGACTACCGATATTGGAGCAATTACCATGCAAAAGTCCACCCAAAGTCTTTGCCTCGAAGCGAAAACGAGAGGAACTGGAATGTCGAATTGAATTCTCCTAGATAACTACACTTGCATTTTAAGCCTTCGTCTTAATTGCTAAACCTAAACAACGCACAAGTATAGACTTTATGTACTATCATCTCATTTGAGACTGGAAAAGTTTTCTGCACCAATAAG
>CAIUCS010000093.1 GCA_903897715.1 uncultured Synechococcales cyanobacterium | reverse complement strand
GTTGGGCATTTGGTTTGTCCAAATTTGCTCAAAGCGAATGACTTCCTCCTGCACTCGTTGCAGGTCTCTGCTCCCTTCCCAGGAACAGTTCACATGGAAGGATTCAATGTTGTACTGCCACCCCCCCAGAGATTCGTTGGAAGAGCCGTTGGTCACCAGTTGGTTCCCTTCCCCATCGGTGAAGATGCAAACCTTCTCGTGGTAGATGTGGTTGAAGTCTAGGGTTTCTTCCACTCCTTGGGGGCTGCCGTCCCATTTTAGGGGAATCGCAATGCGGATGTCTAAACGATTGGCTTGGATTAGCCAACTGAGGATCTCGAAGCGTTTTAGCTGGGCAAAGTTTATTGGTGGTGTGAGGTCGGCATCTAGCCGGAGAGCGATCGCTTCCCGTAGTTCATACCCTTTACGAATGGCTTCTAAGTCCTGGGGATTGAGTTGACAACCCAGCACTAAGCGAATGTGCCCGTCATTGTGCAACATTGCCCCTAAGCCACTGGCCACCTGACTGAGAATGGCGCTACTGAAGAAACCCGACTTGCGATCGTACTGGACACAACGCTCTAAAGCGGGGATGTAAAACTCAGCGATGGGGTTACAGGTGTCGCTGGCATAGCTGATTTTCCAGGGGTAGTCGGGAAGACGGGCTTTCATATATACTCAGAATATATATTCAGTGATTGTAGTGTAGTATGACTCAACTCAAAACAGCCAAATTATTCATGAATGGCAATAGTCAGGCTGTGCGTTTGCCCCAGGAGTTTCGCTTTGAAGGCACAGAGGTCTATATTCGCAAGGAGGGCGATCGAGTGATTTTGTCCCCAAAGCGGCGATCGTGGCGGGAGTTTTTTGAGAATGGACTCTGTGCCACGCCAGATTTTATGGAGACCCGGAATGATGAGCTGCCCCAGGAGCGCGAGGATTTATTTTGATGTTTCTGTTGGATACCAATATTTGCATCTACATCATCAAGGAAAAGCCCCGTCAGGTTTTAGAAAAGTTTGAACAAATTGATCCGAGTGCCGTGGGGATCTCTGTGATCACTTTAGCTGAGTTAGAATACGGTGCAGCGAAATCAGCTAATCCACAGAAAAATTATCAAGTTATTGAGGATTTTGTCACTTATTTAGATGTGTTTAACTGGGATGTTAGGGTGAGCCGAATTTATGGGGAAGTCAGGGCAGATCTAGAACAAAAGGGAACACCGATGGGTTTGTTGGATACGCAGATTGCAGCCCATTGCTTGAGTTTAGATCGGGTGTTAGTCACGAATAATGGGCGAGAATTTGAACGCATTCCTGACTTAAAGCTAGAGAATTGGGTGTGATGATTGTGATGATCAGTATTAGCCATACGGCTGAGCCTTAAGGCTATTGGTGATCATTTGATCAAGAATCCCTAAAATTTGGCTAATGTCCTTTATAAAATACTCCGTGGTATCTACTGTAATTTGATGATCGGAGAGGGCAAGAAAGCGCCAGATTGTGCCGATCGTAACGACTCCATAAATGGGATCGATGGGGTGTTCTTGTTGTTGATTGAAGCGCTGGGCTGCAACCATTTCCGCCATACATTGAGCAAAGCCTGATTTTAGGTTCTCATTTTTGGCTTCCACAAGAAGCAGCACCGGAGCCTGAATCAGGAGTTGTTCAGGGGACAGGCTAATGAGAAAGTCACAAACCCCATTGAGTCCTGCTTGGTTATCTACGGTAAAATCTACGCCGGAGAAGAGGCTAATTTGTTCGTTATACTGTTGTTTTAGTTCGAGTAAAATAGGCGCAATAATAAACTCCGATCGTGCTTTTTCGGTGTTGATGGAAACCGCAAGATTGAGGTTACGTTTTAGGGTGAAACTCAGGTGATCACTAGGGGCGATCGGGGAAAGATTACCAAAATAATCTGGACTTTCCCGAAGCTTTAGGGAGAAGGTTTTGAGGAGTTGATCAAGCTTAAAATCACTGTAGGACATGAGGAAATTTTACTCCCTAAACTTAGATCTGAACCTTTGGTTCTTGTAAAAGGACATCTGCTGGAATCTCTAGATACTTATGCAGGGCACGGATCATTGGTAATGTTAAGGGATGCTGACCAGATAGAACTGCTTTTACTTCTACGATACTCCCAAGATATGGAACTAAAGCTTTCTCATCTAATCCTGACTGATCTAGGCGAAAACGAATGGCATCGATCGGATCTGGAAAATGGATGGGGTAGTGTTCTTGTTCATAGGTTTCTACTAGAATACCTAGTATTGTCAATTCGTCCGCTTCAGGACTATTAGGTTGAGCCTCCATCAGGCTCTCAATACGTTTTAGAGTATCTTCGTAGTCTACTTCAGTTTTGATAGGCTTAAGGGATATCGTTGTATAAGTCATATAGTCTCTACCTCAATTTGGTCGTATTGCCGGTGAGTTCCGATAAAGCGAATGTACACAATCTTGCTGGAAAAGTTGATGTAGACAACGAGGCGGTACTTATTGCCTGATATATTAAATACAACTCGACCTGATTTAAGAATGCTGGCACTCCGGTACTTTGCCTTAATATCAGTAGGACTAGACCAGTCTGCCTGCTTAACTTCATGGTACCAAGCTTCCAGGGAAGCACACCCATCAGCATATTGAGGATTACTTTCCCAAAACTGGATCAAGGTTTTTCGGGCAATAATTCGCATAGAGGTCGTCAGGTAACACTATTGTTTTGCTTAAAATAAATCCATTTGTCCTCCTTCCAGCCCTAGGGATGGCTGTACATAGACTACTTTAGCTTGAATCTCATCCATCGCCAACCACAGATCCGCCAGGGCTTTTTCTTCCTCGATCCGTTTACGTTCATCGCCAATATGGGGGATTGCTTTCAGAGCCACTTCCCACGATCGCATAAACAAATCATTGCTAATTAAGCCTGTCCCTTTGAGGAATCGGCGCACAGGTTCAATGCTCTGTTCTTCTAGGTAGAGGGCAATGATGCCATGAAGCCCATCCACTAGGGCTAGGGCAGAAAATTCATCGGGATTGGTGGAGAAGGCTCGTTTTTTCAGCCGTTGTTGTGGGGTGAGGAGTTTGCAGGTGCCACTGGTAGAGTCTAGGAGTTTATAAGTCTTTGATAGGTCGTTGACGTTAAACCCGCCGATCGCTAATGCCAGTTGCCGCGCTTCATCAAAGGGGAACTCACGGGCACGAAAGGCATCCCAGGCGAGAATGTACCACTGGGTTAAGGAGTCAAACCCTGCGGCATCGGTCTGGATTAGTTTGTGGAAGCGATAGTTTGCGATCGCTTTGCGGGCTTCTTCAAAGGCAATTTCTGGGCGCATTTCTTCCCCGGCACTATCCAGGACGGGCCAAGCCCGACTAAACACATTGAGGGCAGGACCAAAGGCACTGAGGTAAAGGTCAATGCCGGTGATGTCGTTGGCTTCAAATTCCGGTGCCCGTTGCTCGACTAGGTTGGAGAGTTCGGGGCGAATGTCATCCCACCAGGCAGAGCCAGCATTGGGGTCTCGCTTGCGGCACACCAGGAGGACGGTACTGGAAACGGAGTTTTTCTGAGCTTGGTGCAGGTTCTGCGGGTTCTCGGTACTGACTGACCAACTGGCGGTAATCTCGAATCCGGCATCGATGAGGGACTTGGCGAGGACATCCCAGGCACCGGAGTCTTTGTGGTTAAACTGGACGGTCATCACACCGTTATCCTTCAGGACTCGGTTATATTCACTGAACGCCATTTGCATTTTGGCTTCGTAGTCTTGATCCGCGAGGTCTTTGGGGCTGGCTCCCATGTTGCGAAATCGGGAGGGATTGGCGACGGCTTCCCGGTCTTTGTCGGTGAGTTCGGCGGTGTAGAGGTCGGGAAAAATATCGCCGAGGATGCGCTTTTGCCAGACGTAAAAGAAGTCGGAGAGTTCGGCGTATTGAATGGTGGAGTAATAGGGGGGGTCGGTGACAATGGCATCAATAGTACTATCAGAGATATGGGCAAGATTGTCAGCAGAAGCAGAATCAATTTGGATATAGTTTGTGAAGTTTGTATTTATAAAACCAACACCTTTGAGACTAACACCTGTGGGACAGGCTTC
>CAIUCS010000092.1 GCA_903897715.1 uncultured Synechococcales cyanobacterium | reverse complement strand
GGTTAACCCCAGGGACTGGGGTAAATTCTAAGGGCATGATTTGATTTAAATCGAGTTCAGCAGCCAGTTGTGCCAATTTTGTTAGGTCGGTTGGGTCTGGGATATGGGGTAGACAACCAAGGACAGGAATGTGGCTCAAGGCTGGTTGACTGACAAAAGTTGTACGCCCTCACCCCCAACCCCTCTCCCAGGGGGCGAGGGGAGCCCATCCACCCCTCCGGTTCCCTCTCCCATCGGGAGAGGGCTAGGGTGAGGGCTTTCGGGGTTTTAGCTGAGAAGTTTTGTCAGTCAATCAAGGCTCAAGGACTGGATTAAATGGGGGGGTGCCCATTTCTGGATTTGTTCAGTTGTATGGGGTTCATGACAATTGAGGATAATCCCCTTAAGATGAACTCGGCACTGGCGCGCTTACCTGCCCCACTGCTCCCAATCGTACTGGAGCCACTAAAACGGTTGGTAATCGCCAATCCCATGCTAAATCAGCCATCGTGGTTTCATGGGTCAATGGTGTCCCTAGCCCACCAACTCCTTCCACTAGAACCCAGTCTTTTGAATGATAAAGTCGTTCAAATATATGCCATGCCTTTTCTAATTCTACCCGCCTTCCTTCAAGTTCAGCCGCTAAAGGGGGGGCTATGGGCTGATGATAATGTAAAGGATTAATTTCATCCAGGGATTGATTTAAGCTTAAATAACGACTATAGAACTCCCGATCGCCTATTCCAGTCTGTATAGGTTTAAGGATACCGAAGGTTTTGGGAGTACAATATATTTTCCAATAGGCTGCCAAAGCAGTTGTTACAACTGTCTTACCCACTTCTGTATCCGTACCACTTATCAACAATGCATTTACCGGCTCTAACACTAAAGTTCCTCTCCTAATTCGTCCAAGGGTGGGTTCAACGCACTGAAATTTCCAATTGAAAATCAGTTTCTTGAGCAGATAGAATATTAATCTGATAAATACCATCTCTGGAAACTTTCCCAGACCACTGGGAAACTTGGGAAGCACCAGCTACAGGGGTACCATCGGGATACTGAATATCTACCCTGACCCCGCCGTTGGGAGTGACCTTCAATTCTTGACTTGCAGTTAGGGTAACCAGGTAACGTTTAATACGAATGGGACCAGTGCGCCCTGATAAAACAGCTTGTACCGTTCCGGACGGAAAGGAGACTGACTCTTCCACATAGGTGGGAGTTGGTAGTGGTGTGGGGGAAATAGATGGGGATGGGATAGGTGAGGATTCTTTAGCTCCTAATAAACTTAAATTTAATTGGTAATCTCCCCTGGGTAAACCTTTAACTGTGTTAAGTTTGATAAAATAATCACCAGTGAAGGGGAGGGTACCCTGCCATGCTGATACCCGCTCAGAACGCTGATCCACAGGACTTTGATTGGGTCCTAGCATACTCAGTAATACCCCTTCTCCCGTTAAATAAGCATTGAGTTGTTGTCCCTGTTGACCGGAAATGATATAAGTAAGAGTTTCATTTGCCTGTAAACTTTTGTCGATACTAACTGGTTTTCCCTCCAATAACTCTAACCGTTGACTATAGTTGACTGGGGTAAGGGTAGGGCTGGGGGTGGGACTAGGGGTAAGGATAATAATTGGGGTGGGGGTTGGAGGTTGGGTGGGAATAAGTGAAGTGGGGGGTTGGGGAAGACCACCATAGCGAATAACGGTCACTAATGCCCAAGACCCTAAACCTGCCAGTATGGCCATCACTAATGACCCCAGAGCGACGGCCCAAGGGTCATCCCAAAAAGACCCCTGGGCACTGTGGGGAGGGGAGTTGGTGGCATAACTTGGGGTTTGAGTAGGAGCGTAGGGGTTGGGGGTACCCTTAGGCCGACTAACTGCAATGGTTTGTAATTTAGATGATTCGGCAAGTCCGGCGGTTGAGGGGGGGGATGACTGGCTTAGGGGGAAATTGGTAGAACCTGAACTTGGTGATTTTCCACTGAGGACAAGGAGAGCATGGGAAACATCTAGAGCTGTTTGGAAGCGATCGCCTGGTCGGTACATCAACATTCGGTCTAAAACATCAGCCAGCCCCGTATTGACCTGGGGTAACCATCGTTGCCATAACCATACCAAATTCACATCATCAAACAATTTTTGGGGATCCTGCCCTGTCAATAACACCACGGAAGTTACACCCAAAGCATAAATATCACTACAGGGAGAAACTTGACCGGTTTGCATTTGTTCTGGTGGTGCATAGCCCAGCTTACCCACAGTCGTTTGGCGAATATCAGTTTGCTGAAGGCGGGTGGCAATTTCCTTGACCACCCCAAAATCAATCAGTACCGGTAACCGATCCCGATCCCGTAGGATAATATTATCAGGTGAAATATCCCGGTGTACAATGCCTTTACTATGGATGTGGGCTAAAACAGGCAGCAGATAATGTAACAACTGCAACACTTCTGTTTCTGCAAAAGCAACCCCCCTCATGCGACGCTCATCCAGCAAGGAACGATAGGTTTTGCCGTCCACAAAGTCCTGAGCCAGGAAAAATCGATGATCCTGTTCAAAGGTTGCCCGAAATTGAGGGATCTGGGGATGTTGGAGTTGATATAAGGTGGCGGCTTCCCGTTGAAATAATTCCTTAGACTTTTCAAACAGTTGAACCGCTCCTTGCATAGGAATAAACTCCTTCAAGGCACATAATTCATTAAATCGCCCCTGATCTTGAGCTAGATACGTCCTGCCAAACCCCCCCTGCCCCAGGACGCGCACTAGATAATAACGGTTTTGTAAAAGGGTTCCAGGGGAAAGGGACGGTTGCATAACAGGATATGGTTTCAAACTAGAGGACTGGGGAGAAATAAAAAACCTTGTAAATTGTAATCATTAAAAATGTGATGAACCCAAGCATAACGGCGCACTTATAAATAATGACGGCATTGACTGAATAAAGTTCATTGATATATTAATACATCCTATCGCCACCCACCCGAGGGAATAACAGTTCTCCCTCCTTGCGTGTTCCTGCTTCTACACCCCTATTTTGACATATTTCTCAACCTGACAGCATAGGGATTCTAATTCATGATTCCCAGAAGTCGATTTCTGATAGTGAAGAAATTCTACAGTGACCCCAACCTCCGTGCGGTGGGGAGTCAATCCGACGACTGGCTCAAACCCCTTAGCAGGAACAGAGACTGTAACGGTGGCTGAAACAACTCTGCAGAAACAGGTTGCTGTTAGAAGTTTAGATAAGTCTGGAACCTGTATTAATTCATTCACTGGAGATCCCTAAGGGGTTTTGGATGACCTAACCCAAGGGTCAACCTGTACACCCATGCAAGTAAATACAACCAAAAACCAGGATAACGCTTCTCCAGCCAAGGCTGCATCCACCGGACAAAGGCTGGGAACCAACTGCTCAATAAAAAGCTAATCATTGCCATCAATGAAAAATTCACATAATTACCAATCCAACGTGATAGATCACTTATGCCAGCCATTTGCCAAATCCAAAGCAGTAATGATGGATTTTGCCAGGCTGCCCGAAGAGCCATGCGATTAAAGCTCAGCCAACTAATTTGATCCTTCATAAAGGCTTCACCAACTGCGGGAGGTTCATTGGCGATAATTCCAAAAAAAGTATTGAGCATGGCATTAATTCGTTGTGGGGGTAAATGAACCCCAGTTGGTACCATCATTCCCTTGGAAAATAACCAGGTAACTGAGACATTTGTTTGGTAAGCACGAATATTTTCTAAGTGAATAGCACTAAGTAAGTTATGTTTTAATGCCGTATCCAATAGATCCACCAACCGTCCTAAATTCCGGATGAGAGAGCCAAAACCAGTGAAAATAAGGGGTGACTGGAGTGAAGCGGCATCACCGATGGCAACTATCCGGTCGCATGCGATGTGACGTTCGTCTTCCCTAACACTAAAATGCCCAGGAATGTATCCAAAGGTTGCCTTACGCCAAGTTAGCTGGTCTAACTCGCAACGACGATATTCTGGCAGGATATGGAAGAAATCTTCATACATTTCTAATAATGATCCAGGATTATCCCGATGAACCTGATGGTAATGGAATAAATAAATGGTTAACTCTTGGTCTCGACCTGGGAATAACTCCCAAATGAGCTGCCGCCCCCTAGAAATATCCCCATGGCTATTTAATACATCCCCATAACGATGATCCCAAACTCCTTGGGGAAACCCATCGGTGATACACGCTCCAACTGTGGGACAAACACTATCAAACGTTCGTTTTCCATTTAATTGCCAGGCAATGGGAGACGCAGTTCCCATGGCATCAACTAACAGTCGTCCACTCACTGATGTTTTGAATTGACTAGGAAGGTGAATCGTTGTAACAGTCACCCGATCAGTGCTAATATCGGCTCGTAAAAACTCAGTTTGCTCCCAAATTTCCCCACCAGCTGCTTTCAACTTTTCACCACACAATTGTAGTAAGCGATCGGAATCAATACTCAGGTTTAAAACAGTTGGGGTGTGAAGAATTGGAGCCTTTGCAAATGAGGGGTTGTTGGCATCAAAAAACTTATGCAAACCGTCTTTATACTCATTACCAATAACACTTTCTAATTCTTCCGGAGTAAGTAGTTGTAAATCAATCAAGTTTTTAATTTCACTGCGAGATATATTCCATTCCCGGTTCATGCGACCAAAGGGCAGTCGCTCTAATAAAAGAACCCGGTATCCTCGCTGCGCCATAACGGCTCCATGGATGACACCCAAAGCCCCACCCACATAAATGAGGTCATAGATGGGGGGGGCTTGGGGGAGAGCTTCTTGATCTACTGAACGAAAGACCACTTGCTTGGGCTCTTCAGGATGATGAACACTTTCACGCCATCGCTTTTCCCACCAATAGGCACGGGTTAAATCATATTCACCATTGGGAATCGACTGGAAATAATGGGCTGTGAGAGGATAGTAGGGAGCTAAGGCGGTAAAAATCGATTCATGGGATAGGTCTATTTCGGGTAACTGGGGGTAGTGGTAGGGGAATTTTAATCGTAGTTGGTCAGTCAACCGCTGGACTAGGGCTGACTCGGAGGGTATTGGACACTCTGTCCAACGATAGACTTTCAAGTATGTTGTACGCTGTAATGTCCAAGTAAATAGGGCTAATTCCCCGACAGATTCATGGTCATTTAGTCCATTCCCCAAGGATACCTGCACCTGTATTCCATCGGGAGTTGCCCGAATTATGCCAATTCCAGGCTGAAATTCAGTTTGCAGCCAATTACATACGTTTTCAACATCAGGGGTCGGTATTTCGATGTAAAGAAGTTGTTTCATCGTAGATGGAAAATAAAGAACCAGCAGGAATAAACAGGGGATTAAAATAACCTGAGTTCGGGATAAGCTAAGGGCTGCAATCGTTGGAAACTTGCTTCCGGTTTCGACAATGCCCATCATCCTCAATCCTCTCCCTAAGGGAGAGGATGCTGGGGGGCGAGGGCGACCGAGCTTAACCCGAATTGAGTTTAAAACTATGATTCAAAACCCACAAAGACTGGAATCCAATATTGACAAACAATCCATACAAGCTTAAATCTATATTAAATGTTTTGTAAATAAATATTACAAATTTCTCATATTCTTCGGAACACTTATAGTATTTTATTCTCAACTGTACATTATTGACTCGGCTTTCGTGTATTGCCATAATCGATTATCACAATGAACTATTCCATTCCTGATGTCCCCCCCAGAGTCATCCCCTTACAAAGTCGTCCTAACAATGAAGAACTGGTGGCTTCAGCCATCGCTGGAATCATCCATATCACCCGCTGTCAAGGACGATCCCTAGAGGACTTAGTGACTGAATTGTTAGCGGAAGACTTATTATTGGAGAAATCTCAACGGCAGCGATTGAGTGAGGTAGTGGCGAGAGCCTGGGAAAAACTACCTTAATCCGAGTTCGGGATAAACCAAGGTCTTCAATCCTTATCGTCTGGCGGTAATCTTTGAGCAGTTCATCAATTAATTCCGGTCAAAACGTCATCATCGTTTACTCAGTGGAATTATTAGGAACAGTTCAGGACTGATAGCCCCTGACCTCCATTAGTTAAACCCTATAATTCTGTCTAAAGAATCTAACATAAGAATTTCTGTATTTCATCTAGGGCTGTGGATGAAAATAATTGATTTTTGGTAAAATTAAATTATTGATAGACCCTATTTACTAATAAAAAAGTACTGCTTTCTAGTTTTCATTCCGTTGTGGAATGGAGATTTTGGAAAAGGAAATGGGTTTCTCGGTGATTCAGGCATCCGTATGAGTAGTGCTTACCCTACTACACACATTAGACTTGTTAATCAAGTTAATCAATTGTATAAGGAATTACGTTAGGAATGACTCAAGTCGTATTAGGTGAAAACGAAGGCATCGAATCAGCATTGCGGCGGTTTAAGCGTCAGGTTTCCAGAGCAGGTATTCTTTCTGATGTAAGACGTTGTCGTCATTTTGAAACCCCACTAGAAAAACGGAAACGGAAAACCATTGCTTCCCGACGTAAACGGCGGATGCGATAAACCTTAAGATGGGTTTTGCTTTTGGTTCATTGAACACGTTCTTTGCAAATTTTCTTCACCAGTGGTTTACTCTTAAATCATTGGATTACAATGTTTTCTACCCATAATTTCCAAGGGTCACCATTGACACATCAACCTTCCTCACCCCAAACTTGGAGTCAACGATTTACTGGAACATTACATCCGGCGATCGCCACTTTTAATGCCAGCATTAGTTTTGACATTGCCTTAATTGAGTATGACTTAACTGGTTCCCAAGCCCATGCCCAAATGTTAGCCCATACAGGTATTATTACCGATGGTGAAAGGGATCAACTGATCAGTGGTCTGGAAAGTATCCGTCACGAATATCGTCGAGGAGATTTTTGTCCAGGAATAGCACTAGAAGATATTCATCTGGCGGTAGAGAAGCGGTTAACAGAACTGGTCGGTGATGTTGGTAAGAAATTGCATACCGCCCGATCCCGTAACGACCAAGTTGGTACTGACATCCGCCTTTACTTACGTCACCAAATTGATGAAATCCGCCAACAACTGGGGCAGTTCCAGACGGTATTAGTTGAACAAGCCGAGCAATCTGTGGAAACGATTATTCCCGGCTATACCCATCTTCAACGAGCCCAGCCCATTAGTCTTGCCCATCACCTGTTGGCTTATTTTGAAATGATGCAACGAGATTGGGAGCGGTTGGGTGACATCTACCGTCGAGTGAATGTTTCCCCCTTAGGGGCATGTGCCTTGGCAGGCACTCCATTTCCCATTGACCGCCACTACACTGCCCAGTTACTTGAATTTCAGGATGTCTATGGGAATAGCTTAGATGCGGTAAGCGACCGGGACTTTGCCATTGAATTTCTGTGTGCCGCCAGCCTGATTTTAGTTCATCTCAGCCGTCTTGCAGAAGAGATAATACTATGGTCATCCCAGGAATTTCACTTTGTCACCTTAACCGATCGTTGTGCAACCGGGTCTAGTATTATGCCTCAAAAAAAGAACCCTGACGTACCTGAATTGGTACGGGGTAAGGCGGGACGGGTATTTGGACATTTACAAGCATTGTTGGTCATCATGAAGGGTTTACCCTTAGCTTATAACAAAGACTTACAGGAAGATAAGGAACCAATCTTCGACGGGGTGTCCACCGTAAAAACATGCTTAGAAGCAATGACAATCTTGATGGGGGAAGGAATCGTATTTAATCGGGAACGACTGGGGATGGCAGTAACTGAAGACTTTTCTAATGCAACGGATGTGGCAGATTATTTAGCTAATAAAGGGGTACCCTTCCGAGAGGCTTATAACTTAGTGGGTCAGGTCGTCCGTACTTGCATCGCATCGGGTAAACTACTGAAAGATTTGACATTGGAGGAATGGCAAGCTGTGCATCCTCAGTTTGACCCCGACATTTACACAGCGATTACTCCCAGACAAGTTGTAGCCGCCCGTAATAGTTATGGGGGAACCGGATTTAATCAAGTTCGCCAAGCACTTATCACAGCGCGCACCCGTCTCGCTGATAATAACCAAACCTTGCTAAAACGCAAGTAGTTGCCCTCTTAATCTACCCCATGATTTGTTTGCGAAATGCGGAAGTTTCAGATTTGTCCACCATCGTGGCAATTTATAACGATACAATCAGCAGTCGCATGGTAACAGGGGATTTACAACCCGTTTCAGTAGACAGTCGAAAACAATGGTTTTATAGCCACGATCCATTGGTCAGACCTCTATGGGTAGTGGAATCAGAAAGTACTGTAGTAGGTTGGTTGGGGTTTCAATCATTTTATGGAAGAGCCGCTTATCAATTTACAGCTGAAGTTAGCATTTATATTACCAATAGTCATCACCGGCAAGGATTAGGACAATTTTTATTAGGAAAAGCAATTTGCCAAAGCCCAAGTTTGGGGATCAAAACACTTTTAGGATTCATTTTTGCCCACAATCACCCTAGCTTGCAGTTATTTCAAAAGTTTGGGTTTGAACGTTGGGGATATTTACCTGGTGTAGCTGAGATGGACGGGATGGAGCGAGATTTAGTGATTGTTGGGTTGAGAATTTAACTGGATTAACCAGCATAGATGCCCTAATGTAACCTACTCTAGAAGGAGTATACTAAATGAATATCAATAAATAAAATATCAAAATCCTTAAATTCGTTTCTTTCGTTCCACTGGGCATGGAGGTAGGATTTATTTGAAATTACAGGTATACTATATTATGCTTAACAGGGGATAGTTAAACCTGGCAAGGGCTTGAATTATGCTAAATGCCATCATTATCATTTCATTTATTTTTACCCTAGCCGGTATGGGGTACTACGGAATTGAACTATTACCCGTATCTATCCTAGAACAGGTCAATAATCTGGATGGGCTTAGGGCAGTTACAGCTGGTTCTGGTGCCCTACTAGGGGGGTTGCTTGGTTACATTGCCAAGACCATGTATGAGCGACTAGAGTCGGGGGTGCGACAAATGCCCGTAGACATTCTTTTTAGTCGGGCTGTGGGCTTGGTTTTAGGGTTACTAGTCGCTAATTTAATGTTGGCTCCCATATTTTTATTGCCCATACCTTGGGAATTTGCCTTCATCAAGCCCCTTGCCGCCGTTATGGGTAGCCTCATGTTTAGTATTTCAGGGGTTACCCTTGCTGATACCCATGGACGAGCTTTATTACGCCTAATTAATCCTAATTCTGTGGAAACGTTACTGGTGGCGGAAGGAACCATGAAGCCAGCCTCAGCTAAGATCTTAGATACTAGTTCAGTGATTGATGGACGAGTGGTTGAGCTGCTCAATACGGGATTCTTAGAAGGACAAGTATTAGTTCCTCAGTTTGTTCTCCAAGAATTACAGCGCATTGCTGATGCCCCCAATGACCAAAAGCGAATTAGAGGTCGTCGGGGGTTAGATGTACTGAATCAAATTAAAGATACCTATCCTGATCGCATCGTCATTCATCCAGCTGATTATGATGACATCACCACCGTGGATGCCAAACTAGTGAGACTAGCACAAGATATTAACGGAACCCTAATTACTAATGACTTTAACCTAAACAAAGTTGCCAGTTTTCAAAAAGTGTTGGTTCTCAATATTAATGAGTTAGCTCAAGTTTTACGTCCCTCTTATTTACCCGGAGATAACATTGATATTCGCATTGTCAAGCAAGGTAAGGAGCCAGCCCAGGGGGTAGGGTATTTGGATGACGGAACCATGGTTGTGGTGGAAGATGGCGGTGGTTACATTGGTAATGAGGTGCGAGTTATGGTAACTGGAGCATTACAGACCACAGCCGGTCGTATGATTTTTGCCCGTCCTCAGGCGACGGTGACTGTCTAAAAAGCCATAAACATCTAAGTGTTTCAGGCTTAAGGATATGGCTGCGGTGCAGAGATTTCTAATTCAACCCATGGGTTGGGAACGATGAAATCACCGTAATTGACTAACATCCTGAGGGAGAAAGGGGCGGTCATTGGGAATGGATGCAACTGGTTCTGTGAGGAAAAATTGCCCAGCTGTGATCCACTGCTGTAATTCCAACGCAACTTGTCGAGATAGGTGAATACTGGCTAAGGGTGCTGTGCGTATCATCTTCCCTTCTACCTTAATTTTTCCTGACTTTAGTTGGGCATAATTGATTAACCCAAAGGTTGGTCGGATGCGACGGGGAATGGAAAAATCTACAATTGGAGCGACTAAATCTTCATCGTTTACCGCACATTGGGCGACGACTCGTTCATCAAGGACAGGAAGCGGTATACCAACCCCCAGCATCAGGGAGGGTCCATACTCCTTAAAGTAACACCCCCTTACCCACCGGGCATTCATTTGTTTGGCATCACCAATGAGAGCTAAGGTGGAAGCTGGTCCAATTGGGGTGCGATTTTCCAGTCGCTTTTGTAATGGAAAGTGTTGAGTGCCTTCCCATGCGACATAACCCACACCCCCACCTAGAAATAGACGGGTTCCGATTCCAATAAATTGAAGGTCGGGGTCGTTGAATAGGGGGGAAATGGCTCCAGGGTTTGAATAAACCGCATTCCCTAATCGGGGTTGTAATGGACCTAGGTATGTGTGCAGAGGGCGATCGCCCCCATTAACCCCAACAATAAAATTTTGATATAAATTACGAGGATTAAATAAATAGAATTGATTGATTGTATCGCGGGTAATCGTTGTTTCTAGAAGTCGTCGGGGATAGCAATCGGTGACCTGTCCCATTGCCCGTACCTCCACTGAACTCCCCCTAATTAACCGTTCAATTACATGTCCGCCTCCCTGTTCATTATCACTATTGTCAGGACTTTGGGATGCTCCTAAATAAAGGTCAACTGCACCAAATCCACTATAGGCAGGGATGCCGTCCAACCAGCATTGACGAATTTTAATGGGTGGATCAGTCTGACCCAAATTAATCATTGCCCCAGAGGCTTCCATCGGTTCAAACGTGCCAGTGGTAATTACATCAACTATAGATGCTGCCCGCTTCACACCTATTTCACTGACCTTTATCTTTAATTCTTCCACCGTCCAAACAACCGCTTCCAGACAACTGATTTTCTCGTTAATTTCCGCAATAGTACGCATATTGTCCTAATCTTTCAGGTCAATTGAAGGGAGAATTATATATATGTTAACTCAATGTGGGAAGCGGAAGCAGGTTGCTAAGGATTACGGTTAAAGAGTAACCCTATTAAAGAGAGCACTATCAAATTCGGCATTGATCTTGATAAGATCAACTAAGATGCGTTTTAAAGGAGGTTGGATGGAAGCATTACCAACAAAATGGCAACGGTTACACAATAAGGTTGCGGTTGTAACCGGTGCGTCCAGGGGAATTGGGCGAGCCATTGCCTTGGCGTTGGCTGCCGAGGGTGCTAATGTTGTTGTTAACTATGCCAATTCCAGTGATGCAGCTGATGAAGTAATCACTGAAATTCAATCTTTCGGTGGACAAGCAATTGGCATCCGGGCTGATGTATCTCAGTCAGACCAAGTGGATACCCTCGTCAATTCAACCATGGAGCAATGGGGGCGAATTGATGTTCTTGTCAATAATGCAGGGATTACTCGAGATACTCTATTGTTACGGATGAAGTTAGAAGATTGGCAAGCAGTCATCAATCTAAACCTTACTGGGGTTTTCCTCTGTAGCCGTGCCGTTAGTAAAATCATGCTGAAACAAAAATCAGGACGAATTATTAACATTGCCTCGGTAGCTGGTCAAATGGGTAATCCGGGTCAAGCCAATTATAGTGCTGCCAAGGCTGGGGTGATTGGTTTTACTAAAACAGTGGCAAAAGAACTGGCTAGCCGGAATATTACCGTAAATGCCATTGCTCCTGGCTTTATATCTACTGACATGACCCATAATCTAAACAATGAGGAAATTCTGAAATTCATTCCCTTAAACCGGTTTGGTGAGGCAGAAGAGGTGGCAGGGTTGGCTCGTTTTTTGGCTGCCGATGGGGCTGCTGCCTATATTACCGGGCAAGTAATTAATGTAGATGGTGGTATGGTAATGGCTTAAGTGCAGTTTCGCTGATTCCACCACCATCCACCTTCTTTGAATTATGCAATTCCTCAACAAAACCATTGCAATTACTGGAGCATCAGGTGCCTTGGGGCAATCCCTCATTGGCGTATTGCTTGAAAAGGGAGCTACGCTCATTGCCTGTACTACTTCCCCGGAAGCCGCCTTCCAACCTGGGGTAAAGGTTATACCATGGCAAATTGGGAAGGAAGAGGAACTCATCCATGGGTTGGCAACAGCAGACATTTTGATCCTCAACCATGGGGTGAATGTATATGGCGATCGCTCCCCTGCCGCCATCCAGCATTCCTACGCAGTGAACACCATTTCCCCGTGGAAGCTGGCTGAACTATTCCTACGTCAGGCTGAGTCCAACCCTAAGCTTCTCGGTAAGGAAGTGTGGATTAATACATCAGAGGCAGAGGTTAACCCTGCTTTGAGCCCCCTTTATGAGTTATCCAAACGAACATTAGGGGATCTGATCACCCTTCGTAGGTTAGATGCGCCATGCCCAATTCGCAAACTGATTCTTGGTCCATTTAAGAGTAAATTAAATCCCTACGGAATCCTATCACCACAACTAGTAGCCCGAGTAGTTATTACCTTAGCTAGTTGGGGTTGTCGAGACATTATTGTTACCATCAATCCCATCACTTATCTCCTCTTTCCCCTCAAAGAACTTAGTCAATCCCTATACTTTAGATGGTTTTCCTGTGAACATTAGCATTG
>CAIUCS010000091.1 GCA_903897715.1 uncultured Synechococcales cyanobacterium | reverse complement strand
TGGTAAACCGGTAATAGGTGGAACTGTTATACCCTGTCTCACCCATGTGATCAGCACCTTGATCATCATCAGTTCCCAAATCATCTACAGCGGTAAAAAAATCAAATTCCTGTTGCAGTGGATTTACACTAATTGCATGCGCCACTTGCACTGATGCATCAACATTAATTGTAGGTAAAGAAGCCATCATTCGCCCAAACAGCGCCACATCCCCTGGTTTCCCATTTTCAATTAATGTCTTTTCAATCACCTTGGGAATATTAGGCTCTTTTGGTAACTTAGGTTCCGTCCCCACCAAACTGGGTTCAACTAAAGCCCAATGTTTCATTAAAATCTCAGCGATCGCGCCAATTTCAACACTTCCCAAAAACAATATCGTCTTTGTTTCAACCCTATCCCCTTCAATTTTAGCTCCCAACACCTCCAATGCTAACTTGGCAGCAATGGCAGCCTTATTCTCATCAATTCCACCCTTAATTAACCTAGCTTGCAACATAGGCATCCAGGATCGCGAACGCTGGGCAAAATGGCTCGCATCAATATTGGCATTTTGTTGATAAAACAAGCGAGTTGCCCGCTTTTGGCATTGACTGGAAATACGAGCACGGGGTCGTCCACCAAATACCGTAGATTTTGGCATCCCGTTTTCATCCCGATTAAGGTTGGCGGGCGGAAAGCTTTGCAAAATATGGATTTCGAATTGCATGATTTATACCTGTAAAAGAGTAAGTTAATCGTGAACAATGAAATAAAGGTGATCATTAGATGAACAATGACAAATACTGGAATCAGTAGCATTTGTCATTGTTCATCTAACGGCGGAGGTGGCTGAGGTAATGGCGCACCCCAAAATGCCCGTGCCCATCGATCCTGAATATACTGATCAGGATGATCCCAGTGCTCTAAATCAGCAATTAACTGGGGATAATAAATACTGATATGTTTAGACTTCATTAACCGTACCAATGCTGACAAAGGCGATGGCAAATCTTCCAGGTTAGTATCTAACAAAGCACGGAATCGGCGATCTGGTCCACGAGAGCTACCATCTTTAGATAATTCACGGGCAGAATGACCAAAGTTGCGATTATCACCTTTATTAATTGGCTGTTCATAGTAAGCAAATAAACACGCCACAAAAATCCATTCATTTTGGTGATACTTAATTCCTTGGCGTTCCAAAAAATCTAAGATAATTGGATAAACTGCTCGTATATGACGAGCCTCTCCAGTGAGGGCACGTTTTAAAACTGCCTTCGAACCTGTATCATATTGAATTGCAGCTTTAACAAGCTCTAAAAAAGCAACCGCACGGTCTGCAATGGATGGCAAAGTAGATAACGACATAAACAATTCCTTTAGAAAAACTCCCAATCAAAAATCAAATGATCAATGGTTCCACCTTTTTGGATGGGTTCTTCCCTCCTTTCCCCTTATTAGGTTTACCTTCCATTTCACCTCGTAACTTAGCCAATTGAAAGTTCAAGGAACGTAAAGCATCCGCTCTAGCTTGGTAATTACGAATTGGGGCAATGGAATCTGTAAACGTTTGTTTAGCAACACTCTGAACCGATTTCATCCAATTCTGCAACACCTGATTACCGTAGGTAGTCCCATTACCATCTACCGTTTTATCTTGTATGAGGTCTATTAGTAACCGTGGAAAAAGCTGGTCAAGGGTTGCCCAATAACGGGACTCCCCATCCAAACTTTTAGCCAATTGACCAGCATCAGGGTAATTGAGAGTTTCTTTTAAGGCATGGTAAGGACTACCCTTAAATGACCGAAACACATGTTGATGTTCTTCCACCGTATGTAATGCAGCCTCTAATGCCTGCCACAAGGGTTTTTCTTTAAGGTATAAAATTGGGACAGATAACTGTTCACTTGTCCACCCTAGGGGCTTCGCATTATCCACATTTAACCCCACCACTTGTAAGTTGAGTCGATTATCAATTAATTTTTCGGTTTGCAACTCAGCTAACCACTGAATAATTCTGGGACAATGAGACCCATCGGAAGACTGTAAAAAAGCTGCAGAATCGCGCCAAATAGAACGGCTCACGTTTAGTCGCACTGTCAACAACCCTTTGGGATTTTTAATATAAGCAATTCCACATTCCCATTGACTTGGGGAAACATCCTTCGGTAAACGATCTCCAGAATGAAAAGCAACCCGTATGACTTGATCCTGATTAACAAATAACCGTACCCTACGCCATTGGAACGTAAGATAGTCGATATATCCGTTGGGAATGCGTTCTTTAGGAGGGGATGGTTCTTGTTCCCAACTAGGTAAATCTGTCCCGATGACCACACAGGGTGTTTCTTTGCCATCGTACTGCATTAGGTTTAGTAATACAGTCTCTTGCAGTGTTTTTCCCTTTACTAATAAATTGGCCGCATCCATGGTAGGAATGACTCCGGCAGAAGTCGAACTCCCAGTTTTACGTCCACCAACATCAAACAAATGTAATCGTAATACCAAACGAGCAGCGGCAGGAAAGGCTAAGGCATTACCACTCCACTGATGGTCATGACAAAATACTGTACTGGTATTATTTCCCTGTAAGGCATACGCTTGATAAATTTCAGCAGATTGTTCCCATGGGATCGTCGGATCTTGAAGGAACGGACGGTGGGGGTCGAGAATATCAAATAATTTGCTATTATGCTGCAAGTAGGCGATGGCAGCTTCCCCATTATCCTCTTGAATTTCTACCCAATGTTCTTCATTTTCAGGTCCTTGGTACACATGATGCAAAATCGCCAGCAGGAAGCGATAAATTGCTAACGTTGTGGGTGGATTATCCGCCTGAATATCATGGAGGCTGTCCCAAGACCTAAATAATTCCAGTAGAGAGATTTCGTACAAACATCGGTCATGGGTAACAACTGGAATCCACGGGGCTTGGCATAAATTAAATGACATAGGGCATTAACCATAGAATAAAAATTTGCCAATGTTCTAATAAATTGTTTACGATAAAGCGTTTCATTTTATCAAAAACAATCTAATGGAATACCTGGAATTACGGAGGCGATCGACATTTCCATTGGTTTACCAATTGATTCCCTTTTACAAACCCAGATAGAGGATAATGTTCATTAAGGATGGAAAAAGTCATCAGCCAGAAACAAATCATTTCCATCAACAGTTGTAATTTTGATACCACAGACACTTTGAATTTGGACATCAACTTCTCCATAGGGGTATTTACTGAATCACCTCAATCACTACCCCCCGTTGGATATCTAATGATAGTTGCCATTGGTTAACAAATGCCTTACCTTCCTCGTTTAAGAGTACCAATCGGCAGTGGCGTAATAACGATGAAGTCCAATGGGGTGGGTTGCTTTTCTTCAGCAACTCTTCAACCAGTCCTTTTTTAGAAATGCGAGTGCTATGTTCCAATAATTCCTTGATCATGGGTAGATTTGGCGAATGATCTAAACGAAGGTAGGTTTTAGAAACTGGTAAAATCAGACCGTTTGGGGTTTGTTGTATAAAAATTACCGAAATGGACTTTTCACCTAGTCGAGTCACTGCGGCAATGGTATTGTCATCATCTGTATCTCCTTGTCGTGTAAATTCATGGGGTTTATGGTTTCCCGTGGCGGGAGGTAATTTTATTG
>CAIUCS010000090.1 GCA_903897715.1 uncultured Synechococcales cyanobacterium | reverse complement strand
TTTGACCACCTAGAGCCCCAGCCCAGTGATGCAGAGGTGCGGTGGTTTAGTTTCGACCCCCAGGTTTGGGTGGAACGGGATCCCATGCTGTGTTACCTGACTCGAACGACGACTAGAACCCATCAGTTAATTCGGGATAATTTACATCTATCCCCAGTGTATGGGGGGTGGGTGGATGCCAAAGGTCCCCGCTATTGCCCTAGTATCGAGGATAAAATTGTTCGATTTGCAGATAAGGAAAGTCATCAGATTTTTTTAGAACCAGAGGGTCGGGATATTCCTGAAATCTATGTCCAAGGGTTTTCCACTGGTTTACCAGAAGCCATCCAATTACAAATGTTAAGAACCCTCCCCGGATTAGAACATTGCACCCTTTTACGCCCAGCCTATGCGGTGGAGTATGACTTTATTCCCGCAACCCAATGTTTCCCAACATTAATGACTAAGGCAGTGACTGGATTATTCTGTGCCGGTCAGATTAATGGCACTACTGGGTATGAGGAGGCTGCGGCCCAGGGACTTGTGGCGGGTATTAATGCCGCTCGGTGGGTTAAAGGACAACCCCCAATCATTTTTACCCGTGAACACAGTTATATCGGTACCTTAATTGATGACCTGTGTACAAAGGATTTACGTGAACCCTATCGAATGCTCACTTCTCGTTCTGAGTATCGTTTAGTTCTGCGTTCAGATAATGCAGACCAACGGTTAACCCCATTAGGACGAGAGATTGGATTAATTGATGATCGACGCTGGCAATTATTTCAAACCAAACAGTTCCATATTAAGACGGAAAAAAACCGATTGAACGAAACCCGTATCAAGGAGTCTGAACCAGTGGGTCAGGCGATCGCACATGAATGTCAACAAACCATCAAGGGGTCTATTACCTTATCAGAGTTATTACGTCGCCCTGGGTTCCACTATGGTGATCTGGCAAAGTATGGCTTAGGGGATGATCACTTAACCCAATGGGAACGGGAAGCGGCTGAAATTGACATTAAGTACTCAGGCTATCTTCACCGTCAACACACCCAAATTGAAATGGTTTCAAGACAAGAACATCGCAAATTATCCCCCGAGTTAGATTATCAAGCCATTTCTACTTTGTCACAAGAAGCAAGGGACAAATTGAGTGATATACGTCCTCTGACAATCGGTCAAGCCAGTCGAATTGGCGGTGTTAATCTGGCGGATATTAATGCTTTACTCATTTACTTGGAAGTACAATCACGGAAAGCTTGTGTAGAAACTTCTTCTTAATTGGAAACCGGATACAGGTTTTTGATGACTGAAACCCTTGGATTAATGCGAACTCAGATTTAATTACCATCAAGTTTGGATGGGAGAATAGAAGTTCTCCATCAAAACTTGATCTTACCTACTTCTTCAAAAAATTAGAGCGGGATAATTATTTGTATACCCACTCTATTAACTTAAATCATCTCAACAAAAAACGGTAAACCTTTTTATAAACTGGATAGCCAACCAATGACCCCATGACCCGTAATAGCTTCTAAAGCTACAGCAGATATAAACCCAATCATTGCCAATCGACCGTTAAACTTTTCAGCATGTAAGTTAAACCCAAACTTAGGGGTATCGTCCACATACATCACTGGCTCAACCGCATAAATATTTGCCCGTCCACCTTCTTCCATAACTTGTCCGAGTGCCATAACCGAACCCCCTAGATTAATTTACTATGTTAATAATTATAAACATATATTAATAATTATTGCAATAGATGAATAGAAATTTTTAAAGGGTAGGTTGGATGACTGGTGTAAGTATGGAAACAATTTGAAAGGGTATTTCCCACGGACTAAGGAGAGTTCTCTGGCATTGCCGAAGAATGATGATCTACAATCAGCCAGCGATCGCCCACTTTATGGTATACAAATGTAAATCTGGCTCTCATTTCAGCCGGAAGTCCCTTTTTGATTAGGGTAAAGGCATAGATCCCTGAATTGACCGCAATATCGCAATAAACCTGAATATTTTCTTCTTCTATCCGTCCATCGGGATGGAAGGCAAGGAACTTTTGGAAATAGTCTTCAATCTCACCAGGGTTATGGCGCACTCCACTGGAAATCGTAGGGAGTAAAATTGCATCATCAGCATAATGGTTGGCAACTTCCGCAGGTTGCCCCGTTTGTAAGGACTGATTCCACTGTTGAAATAACGCAGAAATATCAGCCTTAGGGACAACAGGACAGTTTTCAGCGGCTACAGCGGGGTAACAACTGTGCCATAGCACCGCTATTACTAACATGAATAGGAAGAAAAGATAGGTCATAACCCCATACCGTTGGCAAAATCCATGATAAATCCGTGGCAGTTCTCCAAGTTTTGACCCATGGTACTGGCTTTCATCCCCTATGGATTTCCAGGAGTATGGTGGTGGGGAAATAATGTTTTCATCAAATGAGCCACTTGGGTGCGACCATACACCAACGTGACAGATTCCGTGGGAGTAGGAGGAACTGAATTGGGGGTTGGGTTATCCCCTAAGTGATGGGGTGGGAATGTGATGGGAGTAGAAGGGCTGACACGACCTATCACCTCTTGTTCTGCCTGAGCTTCTGGGGATAAGGGTTGACCAATATCCCCAAGGAGGGTGTGGGCAGGAATAACTTGGAACGGGTCAACATTGGAGTTTAGGATGGTAGTACCTGTGCCAATACAAGCATCAGCCCCTACTTTAACCACTCCAAATAACAATACCTTGCGTCCCAAACTACAACCTGATTCAAGTTCAATCATGCCCTTATGGGCATGGAGAATGGTGCCACTTCCAATACAAACCCATTCCCCAATTACGATGCGACAACCTGGGTGGGCTTGCAACAACACGTTAGGAGCAATGGTTGCACTAGGGGCAATGAGCACTTCTCCCAAAATCTGGACTTGATGTTCAACAGAGGGTAGTTGCAGATGCCCGGTCATTGCTTATACAATAATGGTGAATGAATGAGGAGTTGGGGTATAAGACTGAATTTAACTCCATGCCAGCCTCATTCAGATGGATGGCAGAACCCAAAACAGAACGATCCAAGACCCATTTCTTCGGGTTAGAACAAATGGGTCTAACATTCTAAAGGGTTTAGGTTCATTTTTAGAACCTAAATCAACCCTTAGTCGGTTGGTAAATAAGCACCTCGACCACCCGTTTTTTAGCTTTGATATCCGTTCCCAATAGACGAATGTATTCTTGGGAGTGATCAGACAAGAAAGACTCTATGGCGGCGATGGCACTACTGAACTGGTTTGTTTGTAAGGCCGGGGCACTTTGCCAAGAACTATTACGGAATCGCCGTTCATTCGCAAACTCCAAACTAATCCGGTGACCTTGGGCTAATAATTGCCGAACCTGATCCACTGCCTCATGACTTAGATTACTGCTCCCATTGGTGGGAACAGACTGATGACTACTACCATTGGCAGCAGTTTGAACCGGGTGCTTGTCCACCTGAATTGTGGGTTGACCATTAGGCTGTTGAATCAAAACTTCCACCGCCCTTCGTTTAGTCTTCGTGTCGGCTGCAATTAAACGGACATATTCCCCTTGGTGGGCTGACAGACAACCATTCAATGAGGCAACAATCTCACTCACCTGAGTGCCAGTGATGGGGGCACAGTTGCGCCAAGAACTGTTCCGAAAGCGTCGTTCATCTGCGTATTCTGTACTAATCCGATATCCTTGGGACACCAATTGTCTGACTTGGTCTGACAGGCTGCTGCCTGACCCCTGAGGGACAGCCCCATTCCCCTGACTGGGAGCGGGCAGTTTGGCTGCAATAGAATTGACCGGTTGCCCGGTGGGATTCTGAATAATTATTTCTGACACCCGACGCTTAGCCTGGGTATCAATGCCAAGTAGACGAACATATTCGCCCGTATGCTCTGTTAAACAGGCATCTAAAGCTGACACCACCTCGTTTAAGTGACCCGATGCAATGGGCGCACAACTCCGCCAGGAACTCGTACGGAATCGCCGCTCATCAGCATGTTCCGTACCGACTCGGTAGCCACGGGCTAACAGTTGCCGCACTTGTTCGATAACTTCCGAACTGAGACGACCAGTTGACATTAAACCTCCTGAATTGCTGCTAGTTGTACTTGTTGTGCCATTCCCATTTGCCACAGTTGAACCATTTGTATGACCAGAACGAGCTTCGTCATTTCGTAAAGGCAAAATACAAGCAGGGTCAACGGAACATTTATACCCTGCTGCCAAAGACTCATTTACATCAATCACATGGCTGGCAAAATGGGCATCTTTATCCTGTACCAAAGGCAGACGATCCGCCTGTTGCTGAGTGGTTATAATTGAACCCGAGGGTACATAACGCCCTGGAGGAACCTCAACATCTTGGATCAAGGCGTGCATCATCACAATGCATCCATCTCCAACACGAGCATTGAAGACCGTAGACCGGAAGCCAATGAAGCAGTTATTACCCACATAGGCTGGACCATGAATTAATGCCATGTGGGTAATGGAACTATCATTTCCAATCCAGATGGAATAGTTTTTGCCATCATCGCCCACAACCCGTCCGTGCTGCAATCCGTGGATAACTACTCCATCCTGGATATTAGTACTATCTCCAATATGGAAAGGAGTCCCCTCATCAGCCCGAATGGAAGTCCCAGGGGCAACTAAGACATTTGCCCCAATCCTGACATCCCCAATAATATTGGAAAATGAATGAACAAAGGCAGTTTCATGGATAGTTGGCTCAGCTAAACTCTTTGACCAAGGGGTTGGGGGGGCAGCAGAACTACGAACGATCATAAAATTTTCTCCTGAAAGGAAACCCATGGGGTGGATTGTCTATGGGGGATTGAAATGGGTTATGGCACCGTGCACATTGGTGTACTTAGGGAGAATGGGTCATTGCAATTTACTTCACATAAAGGCGCTCACCATCCACGGTGATGGTATCAATGATGGCAATAACCGCTGCATCAATGGGACGTTTCTCACTATTAATGACATGCCTGGCACCGCTACCCCGACTAATCAGAACCCACTCATCCACACCAGCACCCACGGTGTCAGCGGCTACTTCATAGTCTGACAATAAATTTCCCCCTTGGTCTACCAGTTGTACTAGGAGGAACTTAACCCCCTGAAGAGTCGGCTCTTTTTGGGTGCTTACCACTGTACCGCGTACTTTTGCAACTTGCATCAGATACCAACTGGGCGATTTGTCAGGGGTTTAACCACGACCGTAGGGACGAATCGCATTGACACTTTCTCGGAATTGTTCTACCGCCTCAGTGTACCGAATGGGTAACACATACTCCAGGTTCTCGTGGGGACGAGCGATAATATGCCAGGAAAGGGTTTGTCCGCCATTTACCCGTTTTACAGAATCAAGCCCCGCCGCTACGGATGCTTGTACTTCTGAAACGTCTCCCCTCACGATTACGGTTACCCGACCGCTACCGATTTTTTCATATCCCACTAAGGTAACTCGCGCCGCCTTAACCATGGAATCAGCGGCTTCTACAACGGCTGGGAAGCCCATTGTTTCAATCATTCCCACCGCGATCGCCATATTGTGTACTACTCCCTGTTAATAAACTTGACAAATTAGAAAATAATGGCTAACTTATAGCTTTAACCTTAACTATTTATTTCACTATGAAAAGAAATCGTTCATTCACAGTGACTTGACCTAACTGCAAGGTTGGAGGTTGGTGTAATACCATTTATCCCCACTTCCTTACAATTTGAATGAAGTTAACCCTAAGTTCGGAATTGTTCTACTGCTTCGGTATAACGGATTGGTAATACGTATTCCAAGTTTTCATGGGGACGGGCGATAATATGGGTGGATAACACTTCCCCACCATTGACTCGTTTCGCTGATTCGATACCAGCAGATACTGAGGCTTGCACCTCAGATACATCACCACGCACAATAACAGTCACCCGACCGCTACCGATTTTTTCGTAGCCTACCAATGTAACCCGCGCCGCCTTAACCATTGCGTCAGCGGCTTCTACAACGGCAGGAAACCCTCTGGTTTCAATCATTCCAACAGCAATGGGCATAAAAAATCTCCAAAACAATAAATGGTTGAACGTTCAGCTCTACTTCAAGCAAAACAACTGAATAGTTAAAAACAAACGATAATATTCCGAATGTCTGCCCAGATGGCACACATATCAGCCTTCCCAATGAACCCACATTTTTACTTACCTACCCAGCATCTGGTTTTCAACGGTTAGTACCTTTTCTATCTATGGGACAGAAAAAGATTTTTAAGAACGTCTCGCTGTCAAACAATGAATTTTCTGGTAGAAGATAGTTAAGTATCTTTAGCAGAAAACAGTAGAAGGAAAACAAAAGCTCGATCCATGGGCGGAGTCAAAACAGATATATAAAATCGTCTATATAAAGCATAGAGAGGTTTAGTCCCATTGACAATATAAATCAATATGATTCTTACTAATCATTTCGATTAAAGAAACTTAATAGCCCATAGAAGTCAATCAAGAAGCTTTTTTCACTCATTTTTTTGATTGTAACGTTTTCCTGCTAGGGCATTCCCTGAGACGATCCTCGAAGAGGATGGCAAAGCGATTGAGAGCAGGTTTGCCATCCTTAATCGGCATTGTCCATTGCTGGGATATATTCCCCATCACCAAATAGACTACCTTGAAAGCAGCCTCATCAGAGGGAAAAATCTACTGAGATGTAATCACCTTCCCCAAACTGCTATTCATTGACTCAATGGGATTAGTGGTATAAATCACCCTGCGAATTTCAGGCGGGAAAGCAAAGAAGGGGATAATGTCCGCCGTCGTTGTCACGGCTTTTATAAGTTCTAGTGGAAAATAAATATAAATGTATTGGGCTACCTTTCGGTTTACCACGCCTCACTACTACCCCTGATTGACTGACAACACTTCTCAGCCAAAACCCCGAAAGCCCTCACCCTAGAACTCTCCCGATGGGAGAGGTCTAGGGTGAGGGCGTACAACTTTTGTCAGTCAACCAGCTACTACCCACTTTGTTAGCCCTTGTAAAGGGGGTTCGTAATACTTTTTGCAGTGGTTTTGATAAAAAAATAAGTACCGTGGAAATCGAAGGGATAATGTAACTCGGAGTATAATGAATAAATGGGTTAAAACATCTGTCAACTGACCATCCCATTTATGTGAGTGTACTGGAACTTGAGAAAATGAAAAGTGAGTTCATTAATACCCCTAGTTAAGAGTAGATTTTATTCAATCGTACTCGATGCGACCGGAGGGAAAATGAGTCTAAAATAAATTTGTCAAAAATTTTTCTTTATTTTTCTCTACTCCATCATTAGCAACTAAAGGCATTATAAATATGAATGAACATCTGTTTTGGCGAGATAAGCTCCTGCCGTTCACAACGAAGTCGGATACAATCGGGGCTTGGCAAACGCTGAACACCATCATTCCCCTTGTTTCACTTTGGATTGCCTACGCATACCTGGTTAAGTCCTCTCCCTGGGTGGTCGTTCCCTTTACCGTGGTTCTGACGCTATTTAACCTACGCTCGTTCGTCATAATGCATGATTGTGGGCACGGTTCGCTGTTCAAAACCAAACGCGCCAACCAAATCGTCGGTTTCATCTTCGGTGTGATCACGGGCATGCCCCAGTTCGTATGGTCGAAGAATCACGCCTTCCACCACAACACCAATGGCGATTGGGTTCGCTACGGTGGTGTCTTCAACATTTTGTCGACGGATCGCTATGCCAAGCTGAGTGAGAAAGAAAAGCATCGCTACTGGCTGCTTCGCCATCCGCTCATCCTGATTCCGGCAGGCTTCGTCTATGTACTGTTCAACCCGCGCTTCAATTGGATAATGGGTCACCTGACGATGATAACGAACATCCTTCGCCCTCTGGTGCGACTGGACTTCAAAGGTGCAGTGCAGACCGCCCGTGCCTGGGAGACCAAATATTGGAAGGGCAAGCCCGATTACTTACACATGACATATAACAACGTGGTGTTGCTGTCCCTGTGGTACATGATGGCTAAGTGGATCGGGACTGTAGACTTCTTTTTGCTTTATGTGTTGTCGACATCGCTTGCGGGTTCGGTTGGAATTTTGTTGTTCGCTATTCAGCACAACTTCGAAGATTCCTATGCAACTGATACGGCTCGCGTGAATCACTTTCGCGCGGCTTTAGAAGGCACAAGTATGTTGGTTTTACCGAAGGTGTTGAACTGGTTCACCGCCGACATCGCTTACCACCATGTTCACCATCTTTCCATTGCGATTCCCAACTACCGTCTAGAGGGGTGTCATAAGGAGTACGTAGAGCATTTCGCTGGAGTCAAACGCGTGTACTTGTGGGATTTACTGGGTACCTTTGACTTCCTGCTATGGGATGCCGAGCTGCAGAAAATCGTCCCCCGCGCAGCAGTTAGATGAATTTTCCCATCTAAACTGTGGGGTACTCCCACCAGACTGTTCGGTTGGTGGTGAGGGAGGAGTCCCCCTGAGTAAATTGACAATCGTAGACCTCAACACCGAAGGGGTGGGTGACGAGGGAACCATTCGTCTGGGATTTCACGTTGATTTTCAACCTATTGTTTGACATCCATAGTAACGCCGCCACAACTGGCAACGCAATAGGTTCCAGTCCAGAACACTGGCTTACTATAATTTGG
>CAIUCS010000089.1 GCA_903897715.1 uncultured Synechococcales cyanobacterium | reverse complement strand
TGATAAAGCTAGGAACATACTGGTACAAGAATTACAAAATTATGGCTTTAATTTAAATTCTGAATTTTACCGAGAATTGAAGCCTAAGAAATTTTGGTTTCAACCAGTAATGTGGATTATTTCAAGGTTATTTCCTTCAAGCATCTGGAGTATGGGTAGTATTTTTATATTTGAGAAAGATCAAAATTAAACCTTTAATTAGTTATGAAAGTTACTATCATTGTTGGTGGTCGATGGCATGCATTTGACTTAGCCTATGAGCTTTCCAAAAATAATCTACTTTATCGAATAATTACCAACTATCCAAAGTTTAAAACTCGAGAATGGAATATTCCTGATGAAAATGTAATTAGTTTACCTCTCACTTTTTTATTGACTCAGGCTGCTTATCGCATTGGGGGTGAATCATGGGGAATGAAAGGACAGTTTTTAATTCATCAATTATTTGCCCATGCTGCTGCTCAACATTTAGTGGGTAGCACTATCATTCATGGGTGGTCAAGTTTTTCTGAACCTGCCATTCATTGGGCACAGGAACATGGTATACCTTTCCTACTAGAGCGTAGTTCTGCTCACATGACGGTTCAGACTCAGATTTTGCGAGAGGAACACTCTAAATTAGGTGTAAAGTGGAATGAGACTCACCCTAAAATAATAAAACAAGAACTACGTGAGTATGAATTGACAACGAAGGTAGCCGTTCCTAGCCTTTTTGTGAAGAAAAGCTTCCTTTCCCAAGGAGTGGTGGAACGTAGATTAGTGCATAATCCCTTAGGTACGAATCTGAAGATGTTTTACCCGGGGGTTAAGGAGGATTCAAAATTTAGAGTCATTTATGCTGGTTCGTTGAGTGTGCGCAAAGGAATTCATTATTTAGTGAAGGCGTTTAGACAGGCAAATATTCAAGATAGTGAATTATATTTAGTGGGTGGGTTCACACCTGAAACTCCAATCCTGTTAGAGGAAGCTGATGACCGGGTGCATTGTATCGGTCACATTCCCCAAAGTAAACTTCCCTATTATTATCAAAATAGTAGCGTCTTTGTTATGGCAAGTGTTGAGGAAGGGCTCGCATGTGTTCAAGCCCAAGCCATGGCTTGCGGTCTGCCACTTATTTGTTCAACCAACACCGGGGGGGAAGATTTACTGAGAATCAGTGATGTTCCACCAATTAATCGAAAAGAAGGAATTCAGGAGTTCCCTGCTGGCTTTCTGGTTCCCGCAAAGAATAGTGAAGCCATTGCCACTTGTTTAAATTGGTTAGCTTCCTGCCCTATACTATTAAAAGCAAAACAAGATGCTGCATTAACAATCCGTGATAAGGGACTTGGTTGGGAGTCCTATGCTAGTAGGGCGATCGCAGCTTATAGTCAACTTTAATTGACAAGTAAATAGTAAAAATAGTTAGCTTATAAAATAAAATGATTCAACATGGAAAACAATGATCAATGAAAGTAGTAGATATAAATTAACCATACCCACAGAATGTCCTTTAATATCAGTTGTTTTGCCGATTTATAATCGTACACAATATTTAGGCAAAGCAATTTCCAGTGTGATAGAACAGACCTACACAAATTGGGAATTATTACTAGCGGATGATGGTTCAAATATAGATACTACCCTATTCATTAACCAGTTTACCAACCTCCCAAACATTAAAGTTTATAGAAATTCAAAAAATATTGGACTCTTTCCCAATTTAAATCAAATATTCAGTTATTGCCAAGGAACTTACATTATTTTACTTTGTTCTGATGATTATTTTTTACCTGAAGCATTATGTACCAGTTTAAACGAAATTCAAAATAATCCAGATGTTTTATTATTAATACCTTTTACAAAAAATATCGATAAAAATGATAACCCTTTAGCAAATACAAAGGAATATTACTATGATTTTTTTACGAAAGAAACAAGAAGTTTTACACCATTAGAAAGCTTACCTTTATTACTAAAATATGGAAGCATTAATGGCAATTTAACTGGAATGATTTTTCATAAAAACTTGATTACTAAAGTAGGAGGTTTTCATGAAGAATGGAAGCATTGTGCGGATTGGGAATGGATTTACCGTGTTGCTAAATCAGGAGCTATTATTATTTCCAGAAATCCAACCGCTGTGATCAGAGTTCATCAAGATCAGCTATCCGTAGAAAATGGGAAAAATTTAAGCGCTTCATTGGAAGGAGGAGAATGCGTCAAAATGTTATTGGATGATCCTATTATCAGTACTCATCCCAATGCTTTCTCCTGGGCAACACACATCATGCAACATCACTTATGGCATGCATTCAAACTGGGTATTAAAGGCGACTGGAGGAGTGCATTTTATTTAGTTAGTGCTATTGATCGCACTACTGGAGTTTTGCCCACATTGTGGAAAATGATTTATTTACTACCCAAACGGGTAATTTTGAAATTTAAAAATAAACCCTTTCCGCCACCCCAATAATAACTTAATATTAATAAAGTTACTAATCTTTGTCCTAATATGAAAATCCTTTTTTTTACACCTTCAGCACCCGACTATTTGTCTGATTCTTTATTTCATGGATTAAGAACGTTACTTGGAGATAAAGTGTTGGATTATCCAAAGTATGAATTTCTATATAAAAGCTTTGACTACCCTAAATCGGAACTTTATGGGCGTGGATTTACACTTTATGGTTTACTAGAAGATGTTTCAATTAACAGATTGAATATCCACTATAGAGTTAAAGATAGAAGATTTGATTTGATAATATTTCCTTCAATATTTGAATATTTTGGTTTTTTTTTAGAACTTTTACCTTATTTAAATTTTTATAATACTATTGTTTTAGATGGTGCCGACTCAGCTAAATTGTATACTTTTGCTGGTAAATGGTGGCGATTTCCTCAATGGTGGTTTTTGCCAAAAGCCCACACCAATTTCAGATATTACAAAAGGGAGTGGACCCCGGAAACTATTCGTAATCTTTGGTATCAAATACCACCAAGTAATTTATCTCGTTTCTTGCCTGCACCAAAAAACCTTAGAACAATATCCTTCTCAATTCCTTCAGAGAAAATTATTACTAATCTCCCCTTGAAAACTAAACTCTTTCCAAAACATATTGTTGACCCAGAGGTGGCGAAATATGTAAATGAAAGTGTAACTAGTTATGCATTTGAGTCTGAAACAGACTATTATTATGATTTACAATCTTCAAAATATGGTATCACTACAAAACGTTCAGGATGGGACTGTCTCCGTCACTATGAAATAGCTGCTAATGGAACAGTACCCTGCTTTAAAGATTTGGATAAAAAACCTAAAACGTGCGCCCCACATGGTTTAGACCAGTCTAATTGTATAATTTATCGGAATTATGATGATTTAATGAATCAAATTAGTTCTATCAACGATCAACAGTATTTAGAATTACAAAAAAATAGCTTAAATTGGGTCAAACAAAATACTACTCTGGAAAGGGCAAAACAGGTTTTAACGGATAGTTTTCCTGATGTGCCAATTCAACTCCTAAGTCAAGATCTTGTTGACTGACAAAAGTTGTACGCCCTCACCCCCAACCCCTCTCCCAGGGGGCGAGGGGAGCCCATCCACCCCTCCGGTTCCCTCTCCCATCGGGAGAGGGCTAGGGTGAGGGCTTTCGGGGTTTTGGCTGAGAAGTTTTGTCAGTCAATCAGTATGCATACTGTGAATTCAATTCAATCAGTTGATTCATCATATTGCTTCCGTGATTCCTTCGCAGGTTGAGGATCTTTTGACTGCCAACCATGTGTCAATTTTGACCTAGTCCCAACAAATCCAACCATAACTGTGACTGCGAAACCAACGGAGATCCATGGGGCAGTGCTGAGCCGATGAGATGACATCAAATTCTTGGGCAGTGGCATAGAGGGTTGTCAAAGGGGGTATTGACTTTTTCATGAGATCTGAGGCACCATCCCAGATATCCTTTTACCTTGTCACAAAAGAAGGGTCAATTGACTCGACGAAGTCGCGCCACAAAGAATCCATCCATTTGGTAACGATGGGGCCAAATCGTCACATATCCCCATCCTTCAGTCATTTGGAACCATGGCACTGGGGGTGGTTCTACCACCCAACTAGGTTTTGATGGTAGTGGTTCATCCAGATGTAATGGAGCAGCAGATTGCAAAAATTGTTCAATTACCCTTTGATTTTCCATAGGATTTAAGGTACAGGTGGCATATACCAAAATCCCACCCGGTTTAACCCAAGTGGAGGCATTTCTTAAAAGTTGGAGTTGTAAAGTTGTGAGTTCTTCAATGGTGGCAGGGGACTGTCGCCATCGGGCATCAGCATGACGGTGGAGGGTTCCCAATCCTGAACAAGGGGCATCTACCAAGACCCGGTCTGCCTGCCCTACAAAATTAGATAAACCACAACTATCTCCTTTCTGAAGATGAATACAAGTGACCCCCAGTCTTTTAGCATTTTCAGATATTTTTTTTAAACGAGAAGGATGAAGATCATATCCCCAAACTTGTCCCTGATTGTGCATTAATTCAGCAATATGGGTGGTTTTTCCGCCCGGTGCGGCGCAAGCATCTATAATCAGCTCTCCAGGTTGGGGATCCAGGAGATGACTAACAATTTGAGCGCTACTCTCTTGAACTATCCATTTACCCTCCCCATAGCCGGGGAGGTCTGGGATTGATCCAATACCGGAATCATCATCCCCTTGTTTGATAGGTGGATCCCCAACCGGATTACCTCCTTCTCCATCCCTGGTGTAATATCTGGGGTATAACCTTAGGGCTTGAGGTGCAAAGGGGTTGGGTTGTACCCTAAGTCCACAGGCTTTCAATGCAGCAGTTATATCAACTATGGCAGACGTTAAGGATGAATGAAGTGGGTTGACTCGGAGGTCAAGGATGGGGGGTTGATTGAACCAGTGACATAGGCGACCAGTTTCTTCTTCCCCCAGTTGTTCCAACCAAATTTCAATCATCCAATCTGGAAAACTATGTAATAACCCCAACCGTTGAACCAGATTGGTTGGGAGTTGTAATGGATCCTGACTGGTTTTCGTCAGACGGATATAGTGGCGTAATAATCCATTGGTAAAACCTGCTAATCCCCCCAAGCCATTTATTTTGGTTAACTCAACTGTAGTATCTACCGCTGCCGAGGGGGGGACTTGGGTTAAATAACGTAATTGGTATAAACCTAGGCGTAAAATAATTCTCAGTACTGGCGGTTGCTGACTGGGTGCTTTTTGGGCTAACTGATCAATGAGGGCATCTAACGTCCGTTGGTGACGAACTGTACCATACACTAATTGAGTGGTAAATCTACGGTCTACCAACGTTAAACCTGATGAGGGAGATGGTTTTTGAGTCGGTTGGGATAATACCCGGTCTAATGCAATATCTGTATATGTTCCCCCTGCAATAGCTTGAAGAGCATATATTGCCAACTGACGAGCTGAGTGTCGAAAGAGAACCATGCTCAATATTTAGCGTGATCTATAAAGAAAGATAAGCCCCAAGGGGCATTGAATAAAGTGACGGTAGAACCCTGAATTGCAATGAACTAGACAAAACAATTTCAAGATACTTTTTGCAAATCAGCTCTTTCCTCCGGAATAATGGCTCCATCTACCGGACAAACTTGCAAACAAATTCCACAATCAATGCAAACGGAAAAATTAATCCAATACCAAGTTGTGCCTTTATCATTTTTGCCGGGTCCTTCATGAATACAGGCTACCGGACAGGCTTCAACGCAATCAGCGACTCCTTCGCATGTATTGGTGACAATAGTATGGGACACAGTATCTCTCAAAAAATAAACGGAATATATTTAATTTAACATCACCCCCCTTTCTTTTGAGGTGGAGTAGAAAAGTTTAAGACTGGACTTCGTTTTTTGTTTACCCAAGGATGCTTACGTTCCCCAACGGAAAATGGCACTTCCCCAAGTTAGCCCAGCACCAAACCCGGAGGTGGCAATTACATCCCCAGTTTTAATTTTGCCTTCACGAACAAATTCATCTAGGGCAATGGGAATTGAGGCGGCTGAAGTGTTGCCATAACGAGCTACATTGCTGATGACTTTATGGATGGGAATATGTAAGCGTTCAGCAACAGCCACCATGATGCGTTGATTAGCTTGATGTAGGAGCAACCAATCGACATCATCCACTGTTAGGTTGGCTCGCAATAAGGTTTTTTCCAAAACTTCAGGAACTCGCCTTACTGCAAAGCGATAGACTTCTTGCCCATTCATATCGATCGGTTTATAATTCCCTTGACTAACGGCAATTCCTTCTAATAATTCATGATCCGTGCCACCATACTTTAAGGAAAGAGACTTGTTTTGAGAACCATCGCTATGAAGTTCAAACCCTAAAAGATGGTTGACCGGGTGGGATTGTATCACAACCGCGCCAGCCCCATCACCAAACAAAATACAGGTGCGGCGATCGCTCCAATCCACCCAACGGGAGAGGACATCACCCCCAATCAACAACGCCGTACCATAGGTGCCGGTTTGGAGAAATTGGGCACAAGTCACCAATCCAAATATGAATCCAGAACAGGCTGCGGTCAAATCAAATGCCACCGCCCTAGTAGCCCCCAATGCGAATTGAATTGAACTGGCACTACCAAACATATCATCTGCTGTGGAGGTGGCTAAAATGATCAAGTCAATATCCATAGGTTGCAATTTTGCCATGGTAATGGCTTCAAGGGCGGCTTTCGTTGCCAACTCCGTTAGGGATGAACGCCCATCATTTAAGTGTCGCTGATGGATACCCGTTCGTTCCCCAATCCATTCCTCCGATGTATCCACCATCTGGCACAGATGGGCATTTGTGAGGGTAGTGGGGGGAACTGCCGAACCACTGCCAACCACTGCAATCCCTGTATGCTGCAAAACCTTTCCCTCACAGTATAAAAAATTCAATTTCTGTTGGGTAGCCGATCCCACTTCCTTGGGTAGAAAGGGTTGCGGTCTTAGCCCTCTGTTCCTCTCCAGGGGAGAAGGTCAAATCCACCCCTTCTAGAGTTGGGGATATTTTTACGGAAAGCCTTATGTTACCAACAAACTATTTGGTATAATTATTCACTATATTAATTCTTAATTTAACCACATTAACAAAACTCATGGGATCGACTCGCGCACGAATCGCAGTGGATGCGATGGGGGGGGATCATGCCCCCGCTGAAATCATTGCTGGAGCGCTTAGGGCGCGGGAAGAACTGGAGGTGGATATACTCTTGGTTGGGGATCCAGACCACATTAAAGCCGTTCATCAGCATTCAGAAGCTGCTCTCAAGTTGTTTGAGATAGTTCCAGCAGAAGGAACAATTGAAATGCATGAAGAGCCCCTGTCTGGATTACGACGAAAGCCAAAAGCATCAATTAATGTAGCCATGGATTTAGTGAAGCATGACCGGGCTGATGCGGTGGTTTCTGCAGGTCATTCGGGAGCAGCCATGGCAGCTGCACTCCTAAGGTTGGGACGTTTACCCGGAATTGATCGTCCTGCCATTGGGGCTATTTTACCCACCATGATTCCTAAAAAACCCGTTATTATTTTGGATGTGGGAGCAAATGTTGATTGTCGCCCTAAATATTTAGAACAATTTGCTGTGATGGGTACTCTTTACAGCAAATATGTGATTGGTGTAAAAGAACCTAAATTAGGCTTATTGAATATTGGGGAAGAAGAGTCTAAAGGAAATGATCTAGCCCTAAAAACCCACCAATTACTCCAGGAAAACCCAAGTTTGCCTTTTATTGGGAATGCTGAAGGGAGGGATGTATTGTCAGGAAATTTTGATGTTATTGTTTGTGATGGATTTGTCGGGAATATTTTGTTGAAGTTTGCAGAAGCTGTTGGAGAAGTGGCGATCCAGATTTTACGGGAAGAACTACCCCGTGGAAAACGAGGGCAAATTGGTACCCTATTACTGCGGCAAAATCTAAGACGAATTAAGCAACGCATGGATCACGCTGAGCATGGAGGGGGGTTGCTTTTGGGAGTCGCTGGGATTTGTATTATCAGCCACGGTAGTTCCCGTGCCAATTCTATTTTCCACGCCATTCGCTCTGCTACCGAGTCAGTGGAAAATCAGGTTTTGGATCGAATTAAGTCGGAATACGCCCAAACTATATCGACCCTACCAAATGCTAAGACCGCTTGATTCCCCCCAGCTATTTTTTCAGAGCAGTTAGCAATTCCCGTCTTACTATATCTAAGGCAGTATGGGCACTCAGACGACGAACCCATTCCCTCCCTTGAATGGAACCAAAATTAAATTCAAAACTGCGGGCTTGTTGATTTTCATCACTGATTCCAATGTAAACTAATCCAACTGGTTTTTCTGACGTTCCTCCCTCAGGGCCAGCAATACCAGTAATACTCACCCCCCAAGTGGTTTGAAGGCGAGATTGGATCCCCAATGCCATTTCCATGGCGACAGAATGGCTTACGGCACCTTCCCGTGCCAAGGTTTCTTCCTTTACCCCTAATAGGGATACTTTAACACGGTTATCGTAGGCGATCGCCCCACCTATAAAATAGCGTGAACTGCCGGGAACTCCGGTTAACAGTTGACCTAAACCACCACCAGTACAAGACTCAGCCACAGCCAAGGATGCCTCTTGATTTAGTAATAAGTCACCCACCACTGAAGCCAGAGAATCTTGGTCTGCTCCAAAGCAATCATCACCAGTGATGTGCCGCAATTTATCTTCCACTGGTTTAATCAACGCTTGGGCTTCAGCTACAGATGAAGCACGGGCAGAAATGCGTAGGTGGACTTCTCCATAACTGACATAAGGGGCAACAGTCGGATTATTCAACTGAAAAAAAGGATGAACTTTTTCTGCCAACGCTGCTTCGGCGATTCCCCAATAACGGAGCAACCGACTGTGGATAACCTGTTGTCCCCACCCCCGTCCCTTTAAGTAGGGAATGGCTGTTTCTTGCCACATACGATGCATTTCCGTAGGAACACCGGGAAACGTCAGTAAAACCAACCCGGGGCGTGGTTCCCAAATCATGCCTGGAGCTGTACCCGTGGGATTAGGCAACAGATGGGAACCCTTGGGCAGGAGTGCTTGTTTACGATTGCTGGGAGACATTATCCGTCCCCGCTGGGCATAACGCTGTCTGATAAGGTCAATCACTTCTGTTCGTTCTTCCAAGGGAGTATGAAAGAAATCAGCTAACGTCTCCGTAGTCAGGTCATCGGGCGTTGGTCCTAATCCACCTGTAAAAATCAACAGTTGGGAACGAGCGCAAGCACTATCTAAAACCTGCTTTAAACGTTCCGGATTATCTCCCACAACTGTTTGATAATAATGTGAAATCCCTAGGTGGGCTAGTTGTTGCGCTAAATAATGGGCATTGGTATTTAATGTACTCCCTAATAATAATTCCGTACCAACACAAATAATTTCGGCAATAGGGCTCATAAATGTAACGTTTATAGTGGATAACACCAATGGAGAAAGAATCTTTAGCGATATAATCATAGCCTATGATCATATCCAACGCAGTATATCCATAACCCCTCCTTTCCCATGGCTAAGGTTACTCTTGAAAATGTCTATAAGTCTTTCCCTGGTCGGTCGGTCAATGAAACAATAAAACCCATTGACCCTATGGATGATGCGCCGGTTTCCACCGGGATCAACGTACTGAAGCGGGTTAATTTGACCATTGAAAATGGAGAGTTTGTTGTATTAGTGGGTCCGTCTGGTTGTGGTAAAAGTACATTGTTGCGATTAATTGCCGGATTGGAATCTGCTACCGGGGGAAATATTTGGGTGGGAGACCAGTTGGTAAATCATTTGCCCCCCAAACAACGCAATATTGCAATGGTGTTCCAAAATTATGCTCTCTACCCCCACATGACGGTATATGACAACCTGGCTTTTGGATTACGGCGTTCACTACCTCCCTTAACTCCTTCCCCATCTTCCCTTTCTCGTAATGCTTTCTTCCATGGATTGATGGAACCCTTATTGGTATCAGTCACCCGTCATTTTCCCCATTCCCTGAGGTACTGGTCCCCACTGGAACGGGAAATTGACCAACGGGTTCGTACGGTTTCACAACTGTTGCAAATTGAAGAATTCCTGAATCGGTTTCCTCGTCAGTTATCTGGGGGACAGAAGCAACGAGTTGCCTTAGGAAGGGCGATCGCCCGGAGCCCCCAAGTGTTTTTAATGGATGAACCCCTATCCAACCTGGATGCTAAGTTGCGAACTGAAACCCGTACCCAGATTGTAGAATTACAAAAAAGGTTAGGAACGACCACAATTTATGTCACCCATGACCAAGTGGAGGCGATGACCATGGGTGACCGGATTGCTATTATGAATGGTGGACAAATTCAGCAATTTGCCACTCCATTAGAGATGTACAAACGTCCGGCAAATCGTTTTGTTGCCGGGTTTATTGGGTCACCCCCGATGAACTTTATCCTAGTTCAGGTACAAATGGGACAAATTGTTCATCCCCAATTCCAAATCACCTTGCCCATCCCTTGGGATGAATTACTCCATCAGTATGAAGGGCGATCGCTTTTTTTAGGAGTTCGACCGGAACATTTGAGGGTGGGCATACCGGCTTCGAACAATTTGCCGGTGGTGGTGGAAAGAGTTGAAAATTTGGGGAATGAAACCTTACTACTGGTTAGACTTCAATCTCCAGATGGGACTGGGTTACTCCATGTACGGGTAGAACCAGACCGGGGAATTAAACCAGGGGATCAATTGTGGTTAACTGTTAGTCCTGAACAAGTCTACCTATTTGATACCCATACTGATTTAACACTCTATCCCGACCAAGGTTTTTTGTAGAGTGGGTCACATTGTTCCTGGTCAATGGTTATTGGGTAAAGTTAAATAATCTGGTAGTAATTTTCCATAGAGTGTGTTTTTAAGCTATGGTAAATACTCATAATTTAATCGGTAATAATAATTTTCAGTAGGCTACGGGGGAATTAACTCACAAACCATATTTTGCTTTTACTATACTAATTCGTCTCAGGTTACCTGCCAGAGTTGTCAATCTTACCCCTTAATAACATTAACACCGTAATTGAATGAAGGATCTTACCCAATGTTATCGGTTACTGGGCTTAGAATTTGGGGCTTCCCTTGAAGAGATCAACCAAGCCTATCGGGATTTGGTGTTTATTTGGCATCCCGATCGTATTCCTTCAGATAATCAGCGGTTACGGCACAAGGCTCAGGAGAAAATACAGGAACTGAACTATGCTCGGGATCAGTTGCGTTCCTATCTGCAAAATCGTCAACCCCGTACCCCCTCTATTAAACCCCCATCTTCATCTCCACCCCGATACCATGGTTCCCCCCAGCCTGATTCTGGTTATCGCAAGGGCACGGTTAGAAATAACTCGACGGCAGGCGGTTCCCACCCCGACATCCATGATGAATCCAGGAATTATGGAGCCAATGGTTCTGGCTTTAACCAATCAAATTCTAATCGTCACAGTGGGGCAAATGTGGGGCATTCCCCTAGTGACGTTCACTATGACGGTTCAACCTATAGTCGCTCTGGTCATGGATCGACCCACAAAAATGACCGGTCTGGAAATTCTACAACTAATCCTACCCATCATAAGGTTCATCACTCACCCAGTAATAGCCCTGAAGAAGCTCATAAAACCCAATCATTTACCAATCGTTACTATGGTTCCGCATTTGATGATATTGGTGCTACCGATCCAAGCGTCACCGTAGATGCAGTTAACCGCCAAGTCAGAACCTACCGTCATTCATACACCCAATCTTTTGTCTACCCCAGCTATCAACACTCTTCTGATCATCGTTCTGAACCGGGTACTTCAGCGAATCACTCATCTCAGTCTACCTCCACAGCCAACTCCTCCAGTCACCATTTCCATCGTAATGGTTATTCAACCTCCAAGGTTCATTCAGAGGATGGATCTTCTTTCAGTCAAGAAACTAACTCCCCGGAGAAAAAAAACTCCACTCCACCCCCTGCTCCAGTGGACATTCACCAAAGGTCTCAATCCCGTCATGATGTCTACCATGGAGACAGATTCTCCCCTCCTTCACCTCAATCATTTTCTAATGGTACCCAATCTGTTAAAAACCCCTATCCTGACCTGAGGGGGCAAGATTTACGGGGAGCAAATTTCAAGGAAAAAGATTTATCAGGCGGGGATTTAAGTCAAACAGATCTAACCAATGCCGATTTAAGTGATGCTTTTTTACACAATGTTAATTTAGAAGAATCGAATTTATCAAAAGCTAACTTATTTAGGGCAAATTTGTTACGGGCAAATCTTAGAAGAGCAAATCTGAGTGAGGCAAATTTATTTGGTGCTGATCTCAGTGGAGCGGACTTAACAGAAGCTGATCTCAGGGGTGCCAAGATGGGGGTGAGCGGACGGATCATGGTGAAGTTGACTGGAGCATGCTTAAAGGGAACAATTTTACCGGATGGGTCGGTTCACTCTTGATTCAAAATAGCTGTTGATGCAGCAGGAACTACCCAGTTCAAAATGATAAAAGTATCCACAATGGGGAAGATGCCATGTTTTTTATGACAATTCATTGCAATTTAAGGAAGTAAGTACTTCTAAGAGCAAATAGAGTGATAAATTTATTGATTAATTTGAACACAATAAATTTTCCATGAATCTTTGCTCACAATAAATTCCATGGGACTAGGTTTTGCGGGGCATCTCTCTTTGGATCCCTTCGTGAACCGGAAAGGAGAAATAAAGACGTTCTTTTGACTTCATTTCCCACCTTAAATAGAGGGAATAAGGCTGGTTTTCCCAATCAAGTCATCGTTCCCTCCTTCAATCCATTGATTCAAAAACCAAGACTTTACTCCATTAATCCTTAAAAAATATGTTTAATCACTCCCGTCGAGACTGGGTTAGTGCCACTCTCACAGCAGCATTAGGGGCTGGGATTATTACTTCCTTTGCTGTCAGTCAAGGACAACACCCCTTAGTTGCGTTAGGTATTACCTCTTTTTCCGCGATCGCTGCTTTGGTTTTTGACAGTGTACTTTCCAGTTAAATCCCCGTAAAATCTTAATCCCTGGAAGCACCAGACCAAGTATGTCTTAGGAGTAACGCCAAAAATATACTTAGTCTGGGGGATCTGGCAATTTATTCATATCTTGACGTGGGTTAGATTGTCCCCTATGTATCTACCCCAAAAGGGTTAGGATATGCAAATCCATTGGCAAGGATAATCAACCTAGACTGACCAACAATCATAAGCCCGCCAGGATATCTTGGGCATGGGTATCCGTCTTAACCGTAGTAAAAACTTGGTCAATCACGCCAGTCCCGTTGATCACATAGGTAACCCGTTTTGCATACCCTCCCCCATCCACATCGTAGGCTTTTGTGATTGATTTATCTGGATCAGCGACTAGAGTAAAGGGGAGTTCATATTTTTGCTTAAATAGTTGATGGGAGGTACAGTCATCGGTACTAACTCCTAGAATAACTGCATCCTTATTTTGGTATTCTGTGTATGAATCACGAAAACCTTGAGCTTCCCTAGTACAACCAGGGGTGTCATCTTTCGGGTAAAAATACAACACCACCGTTTTACCAGCAAAATCAGACAAAGAAACCGGATTGCCTTCACTATCTTGGGCGGTAAATCCAGGAGCACTTGTACCAACAGAAAGAGCCATAGCAAAAACCTCCTTGCAATTGAATGACTGAAGTTGTTGAATTGAATGGTAGGGACTCCATTCAATTAACAAAACTATACAGAAGTCATCATATCATTTTCTATGACTGGGTGAATAGGAATTGAGGTTTAATCAGTGATTCTCCTTTCAGAACCTTAGTGATAAAAATAATATTTTGACATGTCCTAACGGGGAAGCATCGGCTTGTTAGGCATAGTTCAGGTAACCTGTAGAGGTGCCTTTGACGTAGGCTAAGAGTCCGTTGTTGGAAGTTCTAAAATCCCTCTGGGGAATCTCGCCGCTTTAGCACGGGGAGTAGTCAACCAAAAAATGGGTTTAAAGCCGAGCCCTTTAAGGTATAAAAAGCTATATTAGGAATAGGTTGTCGGGGCATCGACCATTAGGTTTGGCGATGTAAGGCGGGTTACGCCTGCCATAGCGATTTAATCCTTGAATCCTCTCGGCGTTAGCCAGAGGAGTATGTCAATAATTTCCAGCTTCCCTAGTCTTTGCGGAGTTTGTTCTGTGACTGATACTTTGAAACTCTTAACCCAATCCGATCCCTTTGTATCCAGCATCCTCCAACGGGAGTTGGAGCGGCAGCGGGGACATCTTGAGTTGATTGCCAGTGAAAACTTTGCCTCCGCCGCGGTCATGGCAGCCCAAGGGTCAGTTCTCACCAATAAGTATGCCGAGGGATTACCCCAGAAACGCTACTATGGGGGTTGTGAGTACATTGATCAGATGGAGCAACTTGCCATTGATCGAGCTAAAGAGTTGTTTGGGGCAGCCCATGCTAATGTCCAACCCCACTCAGGAGCTCAAGCTAACTTTGCAGTGTTCCTCAGTCTTTTGGATCCGGGGGATACAATCATGGGAATGAATTTATCCCATGGAGGGCATCTTACCCATGGGTCACCGGTCAATGTATCAGGGAAATGGTTTAAGGCATGTCATTATGGCGTTAGTCCAGATACGGAACAACTGGACTATGAAGAAGTACGGCAATTAGCGTTACACTATCGACCAAAATTACTCATCTGTGGTTTTTCTGCCTATCCCCGGATTATCCAGTTTGATCAATTTCGGGCGATCGCCGATGAAGTTGGCGCCTACTTACTGGCAGACATTGCCCATATTGCTGGGTTAGTTGCCTCTGGACATCACCCCAATCCCATTCCCCACTGTGATGTGGTTACCACAACCACCCATAAAACCCTACGAGGTCCCAGGGGCGGTCTGATCCTAACCAAGGACGGGGAATTGGGTAAGAAATTGGATAAATCGGTGTTCCCGGGTAGTCAAGGGGGTCCCTTAGAGCATGTAATTGCAGCAAAAGCGATCGCCTTTGGAGAGGCACTGCAACCTGCCTTCAAGGTCTATTCCGGTCAAGTGATTACCAACGCCCAAGCCCTTGCCCACCAATTACAACAACGGGGACTGAAGATTGTTTCCGGTGGGACAGACAATCACCTACTCCTTGTTGACTTGCGCAGCATCAAAATGACTGGTAAGCGCGCTGACGAGCTGATGGCTACTGTTAACATCACCACGAATAAAAACACAGTTCCCTTTGATCCCGAATCCCCATTTGTAACCAGTGGACTCCGTTTAGGGTCACCCGCCATGACAACTCGGGGGATGGGGGTGACTGAATTTATTGAAATTGCCAATATTATCGCTGATCGATTATTCTCCCCTGATGATGAAGGAGTTGGTCATAGCTGCCGTCAGCGGGTTAGTCAATTATGTGAGCAGTTTCCTCTTTATCCCCACTTAGACATACCTTTCACCCATCCACCCCAGAGCTTACCAAACCCTTTTGGAAGTGCTGCACTAGGATAAAACGGAAGCTGCAAAGTGATTGATAGTTCTGCCATGATGGAGATGCGCTAATTGATGTTCTGAAGCAGTACATTAAGGAGCCAGAAAAGCAGTCAGAGAAGGACAGGGTTTTAGACCCATTCTGCTGACAAATCAATCATGACCCAGTTATGGTATTTTATTAGAACTAAATAAACTTTATGCGAAGAATTTGTTCTCCCATCTGGGGTTTATAGGATAATGGTAAAATTGTTGCAATTGAGGTCATAATGGCAAAACGCCGTAATCTAAAAAAAGAAAAAGCAATTCGGAATGAAGCCTATGCTCGTAAATTCCGTAAACGGACTTCAAAGGGGCGAGGGGGTTTCCGTCGTCGAATGGGGGGTAACGGCACGGATGATGCTGAAGGGAATCAGGAAACTGCGGCGGCTGAGGATTGATCGAATCCAATTGTTGAATTCTGAAAATATTTCTTGATTAAACAAAAAATGTAGCCCTAGATACTGTCCACCAGTACAAATTGAGTCAAGTTAATTGTTAATATTTAGCAACTATAAGGTCAAAACATATGGAGTTTAGGATTCGCCGTCGCCGTTTTATCCAACTGGGTAGCGGGGTTATGATCGCTACTGTTGCCCATGCTTGTAGCCCATCTTCTCCAGAAGCAGGCGAATCCCCCTCAACAAGTGGTGAAAAGCCCATTACCATGGGTTTTATTTATGTTGGTCCCAAGGATGATTATGGGTATAACCAAGCCCATGCCGAAGGAAAGGAAGGGGCTTCCAAGTTATCATTTGTTAAAACTGTGGATCAAGCCAGTGTGCCAGAAACAAATGAAGTTCAAGAAGTCATGCGTAGCATGATTGAGAAAGATGGGGCAACGGTTTTATTCCCTACTTCATTTGGCTATTTTGATCCCCATATCCTGAAACTAGCAAAGGAGTATCCTGATGTACAGTTTTTCCACTGTGGTGGTTTATATCAAGCGGATAAGCATCCCAAGAATGTAGGGAGTTATTTTGGCTACATTGACGAAGGACAATATATTGCTGGTATTGTTGCCGGACTGACCACCAAGACTGGCAAATTAGGCTTTATTGCCGCTAAACCCATTCCCCAAGTCCTCCGGAATATTAATAGTTACACCTTAGGTGCCCGAAGCGTTAAACCAGACGTGAAAACTCAATTAATCATTACAGGGAATTGGTCGGAACCAGTCAAGGAGGCTGAGGCTGCCAATAGCATGGCTGATCAAGGCGTAGATGTCATCACTTGCCATGTTGATAGCCCAAAGGTAGTTATGGAAACTGCTGAAAAGCGGGGTATTTTCTGTACTGGTTATCATGCCAACCAAAGTGCCTTGGCACCTAAGGGTTATTTGACGGGGGCGGAATGGAACTGGAGCGGCATTTATTCAAGTTATGCCGAAAAGATCAAGGCAGGTCAGACTTTAATGAATGGGGGAATTCCTCATCTGTTGAGGGGTGGGCTAAAGGATGGATACTTAACTATTTCTGCCTATGGATCCCAAGTCAGTGATGCAGCTAAAAAGGCGGCAGATGCAGCTAAGGAAAAATTCTTAGCAGGTACCATGGTGGTTTATAAGGGCGAATTGAAAGATAATCAGGGCAAGGTGATTATTCCAGCAGGGAAAGAACAGTTACAGCAGGATCCTGAGTTGGAGAAAATGGATTGGTTAGTAGAGGGAGTTATTGGATCCACTGGTGTTTAGGAGTGGGGACGAATATAAAAACCATCCATGGGGTTAAGGCTATTGTCCACTCCCATACATGGTTCTATTGAACTGTATCATGAGTTTTTCGGTCAATCCCATAACACGTAACACCTCACGCAACTCCACAACCTTCAGGGTAACCCCATGTTCTTCACTCAAACCAACTGGCGACCGATCGCTGAAGGAATTTTTATTCCTTTAGGTTCCCTGGTTTTAGCTTTGGTTCTCTTTGGGGTATTTGTTACCATTTTAGGGAACAACCCTTTGATGGTTTATGAAGCCATGCACCAAACTGCGTTTGGAAATTGGCGCACATTTCAGGGTACATTATTGCGAGCCGCTCCTTTAATGCTCACTGCCCTATGCACCGCATTACCCGCCCGGATGGGATTAATGATTATTGGCAATGAAGGGGCTTTGGTGATTGGGGGTCTGGGTGCCGTGATAACTGGTCTGTTACTATCCTATGGAAATCTAACCCCTTCCCTCACCGCAACCCCTGCTGAATTGTCACCCCTGCTCATCCAACTATCCATGGCTTTGGCTGGTATTCTCTTTGGAGGGGCGTGGATTGGAATTGTAGGAGCTTTGAAGCATTATCGTGGGGTCAATGAAACCATCAGTAGTTTACTCATGAACTACATTGCCATTGCGTTACTCAATCATCTAGTGGAAGGTCCGTTGAAGGATCCCCGGTCTCTCAATAAACCATCTAGCTTCGCCATTCCGGAACCATTCATGGTAGGCAACATTGGGGATACTCGCATTCATTATGGTTTAATCTATGGCATCATTGCCTGTTTAGTTGCCTACATCCTAATTCAACGCACCACCTTTGGCTTTGCCGCCCGAGTCGCTGGCGGGAATATGAAAGCCGCCTTAGTCTCTGGTTTACCCGTTGGCAAATTGACTCTGGTGATTTGTTTTTTGGCTGGCTCCTGTGCTGGATTGGCAGGAATGGTGGAAGTTGCAGCCGTTCAAAGTCAGGCAAACTCCTCTCTAATTGCTGGTTATGGCTATTCTGGCATCTTAGTTGCCTTTGTAGCCCGATATAACCCCATTGCTGCAGCTATGGTTGCCATTCTTTTAGGGGGTATTATCAACAGTGGTGGAACCTTACAACGGAACTTCAATATGCCCGATGCCACTGTTCTATTATTTCAAGGTCTAGTATTTTTAGTGGTAATTTATAGCGAATCCCTCTATGGTCGTTTGAGTTGGTTTCGCCAATCCCAAAGTCAATAACCTTTTTTCTCAATTAAACTATCACCCCCATTCATTCCATGGCAAGCGAAGCACTCGGTTCCGTTGGCGTATTTGTAGCTATTTTAGGAGGTACACTCCGGGGGAGTGTGCCATTCCTATTTGTCAGCTTAGGGGAGTGCCTAACTGAAAAAAGCGGCAAAATTAACCTAGGACTAGAGGGGACTTTATTAACTGGTGCCATGAGCGCCTACGCGGTGTCGTTTCTGCTTCAGGGAAAACTAGGGAGTGGACTTGCACCGTGGATTGGGGTTATGGCATCGGGTTTAGCGGGGTTATGCCTGGGATTTATCCATGCCTGGTTATCTCAACAACGACGGGTCAATGACATTGCTGTCGGCATTGCCATGATCATTTTTGGCAGTGGTGTTGCTTTTTTTTTAGGTAAGTCTTTTATTCAACCAAAAGCTCCACAACTACCCACCCTAGATTTGGGGTTTTGGAGTACCGTCCCAGCAGTCCAGTCAGCCTTAAAGATCAGCCCCCTCTTCCTTTTCGGAATGGCATTAGCCCCAGTCATGCACTGGTTTTTCCGGTCTACCCGTTGGGGTTTAATTGTTCGTGCCGTAGGGGATTCGCCGGATGCAGCATTGGCAATGGGAATTTCCATTCCTAAAGTACGCATGATTTCTATTATGGTTGGCAGTTTATTCGCTGGCATAGGCGGATCAGGGTTATCTCTTTATTATCCTGGGATTTGGTCAGAAAATATATCCAGCGGACAGGGTTTGATGGCAGTGGCACTTGTTATTTTTGCCCGTTGGAACCCCATTCAATGCCTATGGGCTTCCCTCTTTTTTGGTGGGGCACAAGCCTTGGGACCCGCTTTACAGGCGGTAGGTATTGACCAAGGGAGATATCTATTTAATGCCATTCCCTATCTTTTGACCTTAGTGATCATGGTACTTACCTGTTCCCCTCGAAAAACCTTAACTGGAGCCCCTGGAGCTTTAGGGGAAAAGTCATAACATTAAAAGTTCCCTTGCCTACTAGCAAAAAATCAATTAATAAAGTATTATTTGCAACAGACGGATACTTTAAATCTGTTACTTTAGGTTGTTTTAATGAGGAGTGACATGAAAGTCAAGCAAATTATTGCATTAGTTGTAGGTGTTTCGTTGGCTGCCACCTTAGCAGCATGTACAGCTTCGGTGAATGACGGCGGTACAGCCTCACCCGAAGCCTCTCCAGAAGGCGAAGTTTCTCCATCTCCTGAAGAATCTCCTTCTCCCGAAGAATCTCCTTCTCCTTCTCCTAGCATTTAATCAATTTTATTCGTTGAGGTTGAGGTTGAAGTTTCTGATTAGTTCCTAACTCACTTTAGATTAAAACTGTAGTCTTAAACAAGTAGGATGGGTTGAGCTTAGCGCGACCCATCCTTACCCAAAATTATTCCTTCCTTGGCACTGCCAACGTAGCTAAAATTTGGTTACCAATAATAAGTTTGGAATGTTATTCCTTTTTTCCATGGTTTTATGGATCAAAATTGGCAAAATTTTCTACACAATCTAGGAGTATGGGAAGGTTCATTCACGTCAATTTCTGCTGACGGACAGGAATTAGAATCCACCCCTTCCATTCTGGAATTAGAGGGTTTCGATAATAATCAACGGGTCAGTTTTAGATTACGTCGCTTTCCATCTAATGGCGATAACAGTTCACCTATTTCTGAAGTTAACCAAGATTACCATACCCTTGGTCGTCAAATTGTATTCTTTAACACTGGTGCTTTTTCGAAAGGTACCATACAATTTGCCCCCTTCAGTGAATTTGGTGCTGAATATGGGTTTGTCGCTGGTGATCGTCGTTTACGTCTGGTTCAACTCTATAACCGAGAGGGTGGTCTATACAGTCAGGTTCTCATTCGTGAATTTAGGCAGCATAGCAATGCCTTAGAGCGTCCCCCATTACAGATTGAACAACTCATTGGAAAATGGCATGGAACTGCCCATACTTGTTATGCCAGTTGGGAACCCTCTATTCACTTTACCACCCACTTAACAATTAGCCAGGAAAAGGGATATTTATTTCAACACTTTAATTTTTTAGATCAAATCCAACGTTCTACAGCAGAAATAAATGGTAATCAGATACGATTTCAATCTGCGGAGGGCGATCGCTGCCTATTTTTACTAGCCGATGGTACATCCAGTTTTATTCCGATCCATTTACCCCGTCATCATCCTTTTGAGGTAGAGGTTGGTTGGCTGCTTGGGGACAATGAACGACAACGGTTAATCCGCAGGTATAACTCCAAAGGAGAATGGGTGAGTGCCACCCATATTGTGGAAAACAAAGTGATCTAGAGATTGAAGTAGAGCGACCCTAAGTATTTCCCCTAAAAAACCTCCCTAGATCTCCAGATCTAGGGAGGTTAACTATAGTAACCAAAACGGTTAAGGAACTAACCTACATACTACTAGAAGGTAAAGGTGGTCTTAATTGTACCCACAAAAGCGTCATCAACAGTAGCAGATTGACCAGGAGTGGAAACCCAGATTACACCGGGAGTCACAGAAATGTTATCGGTAAGCTGGTACTTGTAAAATGCTTCAACGTGGAACGGAGGTGAATCGAATGAACCCAAGGCCGCTGAGGCAGGTAATACCGTTGAAACATTATCAAGATAGGGCTGAACTCCAAGTATGAGTCCACCCAAACTACCCTTTTTACCCAAATCGGGGAATGAGAACCCTAAACCATAGCTATAAACTTCTCCTGTTTGGGAAACAGGGGCATCATAACCCACTTCAGCATAGGTCGCAAAGCCATTCAATGCAAATTGGGGACTGAATTGATAGAAAGCTGAAAGACCGTAGACATCAGCAGTAGATCCAACTAGTCCACCTAAATTGGTGAGCTGAGTACCACTACCAAACAATGCCTGACCAGCACTTCGCCCAGCAGTAACATAGGTTACTGCAACTCCAGAGTTCCTGCTGGGGGTTAAGGTTGCTTGGAAGAGGGCTGAATAAGCTCCATCAGTTAGACCAGCTCCACTAGCAGTGCTGGAAGCGACATCTGAAGGAGCTAAGTAACCAGCACTAAAGGTTAAGAGGGGGCTAATTGAATAATTAAAGACCAAACCAGTCCCACCGCCTACTGAATAGATGGGGTTACGTTCACCAAAGACACTCAAGGATTGTCCGTCATAGGGGTTAAGGGTAGGAACAAGGTCATTCCAGCCACTACCAAAGGCGGATACCATGAACTTGGCGTTATCACCCACTGGGAAGTAGTAGGCAACCCAGTCAACACTTGCAGCATTGCCAGTCAATCCTTGGAAACCTTGATTGGCTTC
>CAIUCS010000088.1 GCA_903897715.1 uncultured Synechococcales cyanobacterium | reverse complement strand
TTTTCTGGACCCGTTTCCACAGGTAACTTCGTTGTACTGTATTCAGTCCAAGAACCCTCATAAATCCGAACCTTAGGATACCCTAACAGGTGCTTCAAGACTACATATTGTAGAGTTGCTTCCCTACCAGTACTACAAGTAACAATAATGTCATCAGAGGGTTTAATCCCTTTCTCTGCCAAAATAGACCGAATGGCATCCAATGATTTTAATTTATGGGGGTTTTTCAGGTTTTCTTGGGCATTATTGGCTTCCGTAAAGGTTGGCCAAGGAATATTACGAGCACCAGGGATATGACCATTCCGAATCCAGATATCTCTTTCTCCCCGAAATAGTTCAGGAGGGCGTGGATCAATAAATACAACCCCTGATTTACCAATTAGCTTTCCGACTTGATCCACAGTCACCCGAATGGAAGGATTATCTTGGGGAGTAAACGTCCCAGCCTTGTACCGAGGAAATTCTTTAGTCAGGGGCTGCTCAGCGGCTTTATAACCCGCAAAACCCCCATCTAGGATATAAATGGTTTTCACACCGAGCCGTTCTAATAGGTAAGCCACTTGGGTGGCACCCAAGACCTCATTCCCAGCGGCATAGACAAGAACTTTGTCCCCACTGGAAATCCCAGCTTTGGAAAACAGGTCAGCTAAATTGGTGGGATTCCAAAATTGAACCGGTAAAAAACCGTTGGGACCCCTAAACACCGTTTCAGCAATGTTAACTGCCTTGGGTAAGTGGGCAGTTACATAATCTAGGGGAGCATTTCGCACATCCAGAACACGTAATACCGGGTCAGTCTTAATGTTGGCAGATGCCCATTCCGGAGATACAAATTGAATGCTAGTTTTCCCTGTAGCCGCCATTAAAGGAGAATGAAGCACAGGAAGTGCAAGAAAGCTAACCATTAAGGCGGCTATTGCCAAAAACCACTGGGGTTGTTTTATCCACTTAAACCATTGCGATCGCCTAGCCATATATAAAACTCCTCAATAAAACTCCTAAATACAATACAGAGAGCGTTCACTAAAAACCTGACCGGACGGGACGCTCTACCACAATTTTCGTATCCTCATCTTAAATTGTCGTTTATCGATGTATGTTTAGTAGATTAATAAATCATTAAGATTCGTTCATTCACCCGATGGACTCTCAATTAAAAGGCTGGGTCACCCTCCTGATGGCTGATCCAATGGTTTCTGAATCAATCCCTTCCATCTGAAACGAGAGGTTGCAGGGTATCCAATGCTGATGGTTGGGCAACAGCAAGCAGCTAAATCAATGGTTTTACAATTATTTTTCAAGAAATGTGACCAAACCCCTAGACAAATGATCCATTAAAATGATACAAGCGATCCATGTACTATTAGTTCTTTCGTTCTTTAACTCCTATGCCACCTCTGACTGAAGCACAACTGGAATTGTATGACTATCTTTGTAGTTATATCAATGAATATCGTTACTCCCCATCTATACGGCAAATGCAAACTGCCATGGGTCTGAAATCCCCTGCTCCCATTCAAAGCCGTCTGAAGCATCTTCGCAAAAAAGGTTATATTGAATGGATCGAAGGGAGAGCCCGTACTATCCAGATTACAACTAAATTGAACCGAGGACTACCCATTCGGGGAGACATCGCCGCTGGTGGTTTAATTGAACCGGTCACTGATGAGGTGGAGCCCTTAAATTTATCAGAACTGTTTTTACAGCCTGGCTTGTATGCCCTACGGGTCACAGGAGAAAGCATGATTGAAGCATTTATTACCCAAGGTGATTTAGCCATCATGCGCCCGGTCAAAGAATCGGATCAGGTTAGGAACGGTACAATTGTGGCTGCCAGGCTTGAAGGTCGGGGGAATACATTGAAATACTACCATCGTCAGGGTAGCATTGTATCTCTGGAATCTGCCAATTCCGACCCAATTTATAAACCCATTAGTGCCCAAGCGGAAGAAGTGGAAATTCAGGGGGTCTTGGTAGGTGTTTGGCGAGGCTATAACAGTTATGGCATGATTGATAGGGAATGGTGATGGCTCATTTGACCCCATGAATCATTCCTTCTTGCCCTACTTGCCCTAATGGACTCCTACTCCAGTATTTCCCATTATGTTTCCATTTATTCGTTCAGATCTGCTCCAGTTTCAAGCGTATCAATCCCATCCCAGCGGGTTGTCGTCCCATCTGGACGGATTAGATCGACTAGATACAAATGAAAACCCACTGGACTTGCCAGTGCCCCTAAAACAAACGTTAGCTAGGGCTTATGTTGAGGATATGCAAGCCAATCGCTATCCTGACGGAAATCACGGGTCATTGAAGGAGGCGATCGCCTCCTATGTCAATAGTTCCGCCCCCAATCATTCCACTTTGAACGCCAGTACAATTGATTCAACCCACATATCCATCGGTAATGGTTCTGATGAATTAATTCGTTCAATTTTGATTGCCACCTGCTTAGGGCAAGAAGGTGCCATTTTGGTGGCAAATCCAACCTTTTCCATGTACGCCATCACTGCCACAACCCTGGGAATCCCCGTAGTCTCTGTTCATCGGTTTGAGCATGATTTTGCCATTGACATTGCGGCAGCGGAAGCACAACTAAGTTGTCACCAAAGTCCACCCATTCGCGTCATATTTGTTGTTCATCCCAATTCTCCCACTGCTAATGCCCTAAGTCTTGCAGAGTTACAATGGTTGCGCCAAATTCCTGAAGAGATTCTGGTGGTCATTGATGAAGCATATTTTGAATTTAGTCAAACAAGTTTAATCAATGAGTTAGATCAACATCACAACTGGATTATTTTACGCACCTTGTCTAAAGCATTTCGATTAGCCAGCCATCGAGTTGGGTATGCCATTGCCCATCCTGAACTGATTAAAACCTTAGAAAAAATTCGCCTACCCTATAACCTATCAACTTTTTCATTGGCTGCTGCCCAGTTGGTGATCACCCATCACCAAGAGTTATTGGATAATATACCTGAAATAATAGCAGAACGGAAACGCCTCTGGGACTTGCTTCATTGCCATCCACGGATAACAGTATGGCCAAGCCATGCTAATTTCTTATTCTTAAAACTACAAGGAGTTAATGCCTATCTAAACGATCAACAACTTTCCATCCTTTGTCAGACGTTGAGGGACAGGGGAACCTTGGTTCGTCAAATCAATCATGGGATACGAATTACAATTGGAACTGCTGCAGAAAATCAACGTACTTACTCACGGTTAGTACTGGTTCACCAATAGCCCCAAAGTAGGAGCAATGGGACGAGCAATCCAAGATGTCTTTCGATATTCTCCGCCGTAAACCAATGGGTTATCTTGTAGGTTTATAACTGACCATGGGAGAACTTAAAGCTGGGGGTTCCACATGAATAATCACCCGTACCGGCTGATAACGACTTTCCAATGCCTTTTCCACCCTTTCTGTAATCTCATGGGCAGTTTCCACATCCATGGCTGCCACAACCAAGTGCATTTCAATAAACACCTGTCGCCCCACAACTCCCCTGGAAGCCACATCATGACAATTGACCACACCCGGAATATCCATCACAATCTGGTGAATAACTTCTGGAGCAATTGCCATTTGATCCACCAACCAAGGGAGGTTTTCTTTCAGTACGGACCAACCACTAAAAAAAACCATTAAAGCTACTGGAAAAGAAATTACCACATCCAACCAAGTTAATTGCCAAATCCAAATTCCAATCAATCCTGCTAAAACACTAATGGTTACCCAAATATCGCTCATGGTATGTTGAGCATCAGCAATCAAAATAGGACTCCCCACCCGGAGCCCAACCCTGCGTTCGTAAAAAGCAACAAAAATATTAATTCCAAGCACTAATAATAAAATCCATAATTCCTGAGATGAAATAGTAATTGGCTGGCTATTTCCTGGGATTAACCGTTGAAATGCACTTTGTAGAATCTCAAAACAGGCAATCCCCAGAAAACTGGCAATGACCAAAGCTCCAATTGCTTCAAACTTTTGATGACCGTAGGGATGTTCACGGTCAGGTTCGGGGGCAGCCATCTGACTGGTAATTAACCCTAATACATTATTTACACTATCAGTGACGCTATGGAGAGCATCTGCCCATAAACTCAAAGACCCCGTCCACCACCCCACCATAGCCTTGAGGAGGACAACTGCCAGGTTCAGGATTAGTGTAATTACAAGCACTTTGCGAACAATGGGGCGTCGGTCTTGGGGTGGGCTAGAAATAGGGGATGAAATAGGTAACATCACATTTTACGGGTAAGGGGTTGGGATGGAATGAATGAACTTTGTAAAACCAGTGGAAAAGGATTTCCATTCTTAAAAAGTGTAGGATAAATTACATTGACGACGAAATTACCATAAAAGCGATTAGAATCAGTCATCACCGGTTAGCAAGTTATGAAATTGTTTGATTTTTTACTCCGTTCATCATGGATAACCGTAGCGATCGCCATCTTAACAGGGTTTATTAGTGGGGGAAGTAGCGCTGGATTGATTGCAGTTATCAGTCATGCCCTCAACCCATCAACCCACGGAAATATGACATCACTACTGTGGAGCTTTTGTGGCTTAGCCTTAATATCCCTTTTAACTAGTATTTTTTCCCAACTCATGTTAATCCGTCTTTCCCAAGACGCAGTATTTCAATTACGGATGGGGTTAAGTCAACAAATTCTCTCTGCTGAACTGAGTCACATTGAACAAACCGGCGCAGCCCGCCTCTTGGCGACCCTTACCGAAGATGTACAAGCCGTTTCCAATGCCGTATTTTCTATTCCTTTTTTATGTATTGACCTGGCAATTGTGGTTGGTTGTTTAGTATATATTACTTGGTTATCCTGGTTAGTACTACTGTTGGTATGCGGGTTTGTGGTAGTCGCCTTAGGGAGTTGTCAACTACTTTTAGGGAAGGGAAATACCTTTTTGGGTTTAGCCAGGGAAGATCAGGATCGATTATTCAGCCACTTTCGTACCGTCACCGATGGAGTTAAAGAGTTAAAACTCAATTATCAACGGCGTGAGGCGTTTCTTCGGGAAGATTTGCAAACCACTGCCCAAATTTACCGCAGGCATAATATTCTTGGATTATCTTTTTTTGCCAGTACCTCTAGTTGGGGTAAACTGTTATTTTTTTTTGCGGCCGGCTTTGTAATTTTTGCTTTACCTAAATTAATTACACTCAATCCCCAAACGTTGTCAGGATATATCCTGACCTTCATGTTTCTATTATTGCCAATGGATAACCTGGTGAATAATTTACCTGTCTTAAGTAAGGCTGGGATTGCGTTGCAAAAAGTTGAATCATTGGGCTTGTCGTTATCCAGTGAATCAGAAGTCCCCGCTTTGCCAAATCCAGTGAACCCCCAATGGTATCAACTCCAACTCAGTGGTCTTACCCGTGCCTATCACCAAGAGGGGGAGGATCATAACTTTATTTTTGGACCCGTTGATTTAACATTTCACCCAGGTGAACTGGTGTTTATTGTCGGGGGAAATGGCAGCGGCAAGTCAACATTGGCGAAATTACTGACTGGTTTATACTTGCCGGAATCAGGACAAATTCGGTTAGATAATACTTTAATTGGGGCGGAAAATCGAGAATGGTATCGGCAACATTTTGCCGTAGTTTTTTCTGACTTTTATCTGTTCGAACGGCTTTTAGGGATGGATGACCCAAACTTAGACCAACGGGCAAAGTCCTATTTAGAAAAGTTGGAACTTAGTCATAAGGTCAAGGTAGAGGATGGATATTTATCAACCACCGCACTTTCCCAAGGTCAACGGAAGCGGTTAACCTTATTGACCGCTTACTTGGAGGATAGACCCATATACTTATTTGACGAATGGGCGGCTGATCAAGACCCCCTATTTAAATCTTTATTTTATAATCATTTTTTAACTGAATTACGGGATCGGGGTAAAACCGTATTAGTCATCAGCCATGATGAACAGTATTTTCCCATTGCAGACCGGGTTATCAAGTTAGACTATGGGAAAGTGAGTGAGTTGATTCCCCAATGAACTTCACAGGAATCACCCCTTTGTTCCTAATCTACCAACGACTCACAATTCCTGACCACTGTACTTGTTTTAATCCATCTCGTCGATAAGAAAAGTAATCATTGGTCTGGGTGTAGGTACAATGGGGAGCAGATGCAACCTGATGGGGGGAAATTCCAAGTTGTTCCAATTGGAGGCTAATGACTCGGCGAATATCTAACCGAATTTTCCCCGATTCGGGATCAGGGAACAGGGGAGGATTGGATGATTGTAGCCAATGGTTTAATTCAGACGTTGATCGGTTCTGCCCCCCTTGTAAAGTAGAAATCACTTGGAGGGCTACATCCATGGAAACTTGATACACTGTCCCAGAAATCGCCGGACCAAGGGCAATGAATAAATTGTTTAATTCACAGCCTTCCCTTTGTAGATGGGCGATCGCCTTGGGAACAATTTGACTTGCAGTACCCCGCCATCCAGAATGAACCGCACATACATGCCCTGATTGGGAATCTGCAATTAAAACGGGGGTACAATCAGCAGAACATACCCATAGGGATTGACCGGGCTCCTTGGTCAATAATCCATCACCCGGAATTAGTGGAGTATGGGAAAAAGATGACCAAGCCTCAGTGACGTTAACAACTTCATTTCCATGAACCTGTTTCAATCGAAAGGCTTGGGAACCTGGTTCTAAAACCTCTGTTAAGTGTTGCGGAAGATGAGACCATGCCTGTCGTCCGAAAAAGCCATGGGACCAATCAGCTAACAGACTGCAACGGAGATGGGGCAGACCAGAGGCAGTCTGCCAGAACCAAGTGTGCATGGGCTAGGGAAAAATGGTAAAGGGTTCAACTAAGCGCCACGATTAATGGCCGCTTCCACAATCTTAAATTCTTGCTCTAACCGATCCTTCAGTTTTTGGGGAACCGGACGATTGGGGTAAGAACTGTAATGTCCTGCCAAACCATTTAATGCAGTCCGCATTGTAGTGTAAGAAACTAATTTAGTTAAGGAATCATCTCGGCGGTAAAGGGATGCGAACTCATTAATCAATAACCGAGCGCTGGTTTGAGCCGCAGACTTATCAGGGGAATCATCGGGGGTGTTGATGGCTGAACGCAAGGCTTGAACCACTGCTAGAGTGTCTTGACCATAATTACCAGAAAGGGGGGAGTTGTTGGCAGTACAACCTAGGTTACTTAAGGACACAACCAGAACCAGAACCAACACAAAAACTTTGGATACATATACCCTTAAGAAAGATGCACCCATGGAAATAATTTGAGCAATAATCATGAACAATGACCTCTCATGCATAGGAATGAAGTAGGGGACTAAACGATAGAAATGCTGATTTTATGAATGCACAGAAAATCAAATTCCTAACCTTAATAAACCGTTCACTCCCCTAGGGGAGAACTAATGAACCTAGCTTGGAACTAGTTCTCCCTGAGAGAGTGGAAACAATAACGTTATGAATGTTTAATTAGTTTTAATTGATATGCAGCATTAAAAAACTGCTCACCCAATCCCCATGTTACCAAGACTACTGTCACCATGTCAGCAAATGTGAGCATAAACATAATTAGAATTTGATAGGCTGATGCTTGTAAAGGGTCAATACCCCCTAACATCTGTCCACTCATAATTCCGGGTAAAGTGACTAAACCAACCACCATCATGGAATTAATCATGGGCATGAGTCCAGTTTTAATTGCTTGTTTCCGATAGTTTGCAATCGCCTGTTGGGGGGTAGCTCCCAAACTGAGATGGGTTTCAATTTCTAAGTGATGTTGACCTATGGTGGTAGCCAACCTTTCACCGGCAATTGCTCCTGCATTCATCGAATTGCCGATTACAATGCCTGCTAAGGGAACTAAATATCTGGGACTATACCAGGGTTGAGGTTGCACCACCAGCCAAGCGACATAACACAAGGTTAACACGGTACTGAATCCAATCCCGATTCCCATCAGCGGTAACATCTGGGGGATATTTTTGCCTACCCTGTTCTTGGCGGTTATGGCGGCTACGGTTACCATGAGGGACAGTGTTCCGACTATCAACCAAGGAGACTGGAAACTAAACACAATTGCCAATCCATAGGCCATCAATAATAGTTGCAGGCTAGCCCGCCCAGTGGCTAGGGCTAATTGGTATTCAAGCCCAAGTCGATGCCACGCGGAGATGGCAATGGTGAGGATCATCAACCCTGCCCCCATCACTAATTGCCCAAACTCAAGGAAGATAAACTCCATTAGAGGAAAACAACCTGAAAAACAATCAGGAAATAAACAAAAAATTAATTGGAAAACCACTCAGCCAAATTCAACTGGCAATGTATTCCCGCATATCCCCCTTACGTTTGCGTAACTTAGTTAGTGCCTCCCGTTCAATTTGCCTCACCCGTTCACGGCTAATATTTAAGCGATCGCCAATTTTAGCCAATGTCAGAGACTGACCATCTCCCAACCCAAACCGAAGGGATAAAACTTCTTGCTGCTGGGGAGTTAAGTCAGTCATCAACTGTTCAATTTGATTTCGTAAAGAAACTTGAACAGCGAATTCTTCCGGTGATGCCCCCTCATCTTCTAATAAATCTCCTAATTCCGTATCCTGGTTATCCCCCACTCGCAAATCTAGAGATAGGGGCAGCCTGGCTCGTTCCAGATATTCCCGTACTTGTTTGGGAGTAAGGTCTAACAGTTGACCCAACTCAGCAACCGTTGCTGCCCTACCTAATTTTTGGGACAATTGACGCTGGGCTTTTTTAATTTTATTGAGCTTTTCAGTAATATGTATGGGAAGACGAATGGTTCGACCCTTTTCAGCGATGGCTCGGGTAATGGCTTGACGAATCCACCAGTAAGCATAGGTGGAAAACCGATAGCCTTTTGTGGGGTCAAATTTTTCTACCCCTCGTTGCATACCAATTGTTCCTTCTTGAATTAAATCCAGTAAGTCAACATTACGCTTAATATACTTTTTAGCTACCGATACAACTAACCGTAAATTAGCCTCCACCATCTTACGCTTTGCAATCTCACCATCATTAATTATTTTTTGGAGGTCATCTATGGATAAGTTAACAGATTCAGCCCACTCACCTTGGGTGGGCTCATGACCCAATCGTTCCCTTAAAAGCTCGTATTGAAGCTGTAATGTATTTAAACGCTGAACTTGTTTCCCATAGACAATTTCTTGTTCATGGGTTAGTAGAGGAACCCTGCCTATCTCTTTAAGGTATGTCCTGACTAAATCTGCGGAAACATCGGGAGTTCTCATAGGATTATTCTCTCCACCATGAAATGAACAATTGGAAAATTAAAGTTATCCTGTTACTGATTAATTGACATTTCCTCGCTTAAGAGACGAGGAATTCTAGAGGTTACCTCTACGGAGGCAAAAGCCATCTTTCGAGACGATTTCTAGTTACTCAGCCTGGTATTACTAACAATCCGATGAAATCGAGATTTCTCGGAGTGACATGCACCGCATCTCCTAGAACCAGCAAACCCATTACAGGAGAACTCTTCTAAGAAACTGAGAGACAGTCGTTCGGGGTCTCAAAAAGAAAATCCGAACTAAAACAGGAAGTTAAAGCCTCTACCTTGATTTTTTCCCTCCAGTTGAAGCACGGAAGCTCTCAACTTCGAGTAGGTAGACAGGAAATAAACCACTCTATAGGATAGGGAATCAATATATAGATAAAGACCTCTACTAAAACTGAACCATCAATTTCTCCCTATCAACTGAGAAGCATACCTGCAAATAAATATCAATTACAGGAAGATACTTAAAGTTAAAGTCTTACGTTCTAAACTAAAGTTCCCTTTGCAACCCTAAAAACTAACAATCCCAAAGACTAAATGGGAATTAAGTTTCCTTACTTGCCATGAAAGTGGAATTCTGGTTAATGTACCCTAGTAAAAAACGAAAGACCGAATCAATATCGCACAGGGAATTAACGGTATTCATCTTCCACTTTGACGGGAATTGCTTCAGTTTGTTCCGAATACTGCTCATTTAGGCTTGCATACTCAACGAGTTTATATAACAGTATTGCGGACGCCAACCAAGACAGACACGATAGTAAATTCATAAATGGAACCTGTTTAAGCTTTTCTAAGTATTGTAAATTATTGTAACATTCTTAGACTGGATTCGTAAAGTCTTTTGGGAATAAAAAGATGGGGATCCCGAATCAGTGCTGACCTGTAAACATCGTAATGAAAAGATAAGATTATTAATATTCTGAAGATTGTTTAGATAATTTTGTTACAGTTTAGTTAATAATGTGCCACCCTTAATCATTTTTTAATGAAAAAACCTGTTGGGTTGGATCCTCAGGTTGTGATGGGCTGTAGACCGCTTTTAGATCTCTAATGCCTCTTTGAATGTAGTGTTTGATAAGCCTGTTATGATAGTGAAACGTCTATGATAGCTGGTAGACTGACAAAAGTTGTACGCCCTCACCCCCAACCCCTCTCCCAGGGGGCGAGGGGATCCGATCCACCCCTCCGGTTCCCTCTCCCATCGGGAGAGGGCTAGGGTGAGGGCTTTCGGGGTTTTGGCTGAGAAGTTTTGTCAGTCACTCAGCTATGATAGTTATTGTCTTAACCCTAAATCTGAGTTTATACCCATGCCTAAATATGTCATGTATGGAAACTATTGTCATGATGTGATAGAAAGGCGAGTCCCTTATCGTCAGTCCCATTTAGACGGATTGGCTGCTCAAAAAGAAGAAGGGTTGCTCATTGCGATTGGACCAACAAAGGATTTAACAAGAGTCTTTGCGATTTATGATGCCCCAGATGAAGCAACTGTTCGTCGATTAGTGGAATCTGATGCCTACTGGCAGAATGGGGTTTGGACGGAGTATCATCTCTATGAATGGATCCAGGTTTACTAAGTTTCCTTTAACATTGACCAGACGTTACTTTTTGTTGAGCAATTCTTGAGCATCTGGACTCAGTTGGTAACCATAATTACTACTATCACTATCATCCAGAATTCGAGGAGTCACTAAAACAATGACCTCATTCCTGGTTCGGTTGGTTTCGGTTCTGCGGAATAACGCACCTAAAAGGGGAATATCCCCTAGGAAAGGGATTTTCTGAACAGTGGAGCGATCGCTGTCTCGTATAATTCCCGAAAGAACCAATGTTTGTCCATCCTTGAGTCGAATCAAACCAGAATTGACTTGACGTTTTTGTAATAAAGCAACTTGTTGAGTTGTGGGGGGAGAAGATGGGATAGCGATTGTGGAGGTTCCACTAATTCCTGAAACTTCTGGATTGACCTGTAAAGTAACAAACCCATTATCATCAATCCTATTTACGATTACATCTAACGTTAAGCCCGCATTATCTTTTTTAACGGAAACAGTTATCGTAGGAGGAGTGCCAGGGGAGACCGTTGATGTCACCTCTGAAATGACCTCCTCTGTTAAACTGATGCTTGCCTTTTGCCCCTCTTGTACAATTAAAATTGGATCAGTTAAGATTTTGCCGCTACCAGATACGATTGTAGACTGCAACTGGAGTAGAAAGTTAGGAATAAAATTAAATGGAACAGGGGCAATGGCAGTGGTTGGTGCAGTCCCAAGAGGGGTACCCGATGGCAAAGAAGATTGGGCTGGCACTGCTCCAAAGTTAATGATTCCCACACCCCCCGTTTGGATAATTCGGCTATCATCTACCCCAAAACCAAAGGATCCAAAAGAAAAGCTAGAACCTTGTATTTTTTGATTGATCAAGTTCACATCAATTACTTTTACATTAACAGCAACCTGACGTTTGCGTGCATCTAGTTGAACCAACATTGAAGTAGCCAACTCAACTTGTCGGGGATTGCCAACTAAGGTTATCACATTCAGGCGACTATCTACTGAGACGGACAACCCACGTAAATTCAGTGCTCCTACCCCTGGTTCTCCTCGCAAGGTAATAATAGTGGGTTCTCGAATTTCTTCAACCCTTTGATTTGGGGGAGTTCCAATGGTTTCGACCCTAACACGAGTCGTACTAATTTGGGTTTCAGCACCCTGGGTGCTGAGAAATGCTGAGGCTTGCTCAGCGGCAACTTGATTCAGACGAAAGGAACGGGTTAAAATATTGCGTGCCGCATCTGGCAACCTTTTCCCTACAAAAATTGTCCGCCCCACACGGTTAGCTTCTAAATTCGTAATTCTGAGGACGTAATTAAATACATTTTGGACAGGTTCATTCTCAATATCTAGACTGATAGTTTGCGCTAATGTGGTGGCATTTGCAGGATCAGGAGATTCTGTTGAAGAATCAAGATACAAAAAATTAAGTCCAGCTGCCCGTGCCAAAACTGCTAATACTTCTCGGGCAGGCGCATCCCGCACAACTAGTCGGGGCACCCTCTCCTCTGTATTTAAGTTGATGAGAAAGGGGGATGAATCGATGGTGGAAATACTGATGTCACCCACGGGTGGGGGCACAGCCCGAGATAATTGAAGGGGGATAGGGGATGGTTTAAGGGACTGAGGATCGATGGAAACTTTGGGGTTGGGAACCAAAGGGGTTGACTGAGTCGGTGGTTGGACGAATTCTAACCCCCGTCTGTTTTGTAGGGTGTTGGATGTAGGAAAGGGCTGCCTGGAATTGCTAATATTAAAGCTAATTCCTTCAGTTGTCCGCTGAAAAATTTGACCATTGGGGGGTCTTTTATCTCCAATTACGGTTAAGCGAACACTGTTACTATTGATGGGGACTATGGTCAGAGAGGCAATACCGGCAGTTGGCTTTTCCCGGGAGAACTGATCACCTTGGGGTAATTGTAAACGGGCGTTAGTGATGTCAACTTGCCAGGTCAAATCCTTAGTAATAGCAAATAATTGGGATTGACGATTGCTTGTAGTGGTCAAAGTTAACCTTAAACCAGTGGGTTCAGAACTGATTTCCACACCGGAAATAATAGTTTGTTCAGCTCTGACCAGTTGGGATGACCCTAGAAAAAATGCCCCAGTTAGAACGATGCTAGGTAATATGGTAAATGGCTTCACAGGACAGGTTTCCCCCGAAGAATCGTTAAGATAATCCGTAACCACTGAATGAAATAACGTTCAAAGGACTACCTAAATCCTTCCACCCGTTTCCTCATACCTCTGATTTAAATCCCCTGAATCACTGATACAGGGGAACTTTTGCAAGGAAACTTAATTTGCTTAGCCAAAACATTAGGTATTAATACTATTATTATACCCTGAATTCAAGGGCGGTAACAACAGATCGCAGGGGAATTCATCCAATCTTTAAGACATGATGAAGCTAACTTTAAAGTCCTAAACCATTTAGGAATGACAATGGGGAACACCCTAATCTACTCGTCGGTATTTGGTACAATTGTTTTATTTCATGGAGTACGGTTCTTAATTGGTGACCTCACTACTCCATCAATATCGTTCAGGAATACAAATCATTTTGGTAATCATTTCCTGACCTTATTTCCAGATCAATTATCCTAGAATATTAAAGTTATTTTAATGTACAAATATCAACCCTACTCCACTATGCTGCCGTCCTACCGCCAACACGTCAATGATCGGGCTGCTTTAGGGATTCCCCCTCTTCCCCTCAATGCTGAACAAACTGCTCATTTGTGCCAACTCCTTCAGAATCCCGCTGATAGCGAGGGGAATGAACTCCTATCCCTATTGCGCGATCGCGTGCCACCGGGGGTTGATCAGGCAGCCTATGTAAAAGCAGGTTTTTTAACCGCCATTGCCAATGGTCAGATTTTCAGCCCCTCAGTCTCCCCCACCCTAGCCATCGAATTATTGGGCACCATGTTAGGGGGATATAATGTGCGATCGCTCATTGACCTTCTAACCCACCCAGACCCCATCCTCGCCAGCCATGGTGCCTGTGCACTGAGTAAAATTTTATTAGTGTACGATGCCTTTCACGACGTTCAGGAACTAGCGATCGCTAAAAACCCCCACGCCATCCAGGTAATCCAATCCTGGGCTGATGCCGATTGGTTCACCAGCAAACCCACCCTTCCCGAATCCATTACAGTTACCCTATTCAAAGTACCTGGAGAAACCAACACCGACGACCTCTCCCCCGCCCCCCATGCCACCACTCGACCCGACATTCCCCTCCATGCTACCGTCATGTTAGAAACCCGAATGCCAGGAGCTTTGCAAACCATTGCCCAATTAAAGCAGAAAGGGCATCCCGTGGCTTATGTGGGCGATGTAGTTGGCACTGGTTCCTCCCGAAAATCTGCCACCAATTCCCTATTATGGCATCTGGGGCAAGATATCCCCTATGTTCCTAATAAACGAACAGGTGGCTACATTTTAGGGGGTAAAATTGCTCCTATCTTTTTTAATACCCTAGAAGACTCAGGTGCTTTAGGAATTGAATGTGATGTGGCGGGGTTAAACACCGGGGATGTGGTTACCATCCATCCCTATGGGGGTAAAATCACCAATCAATCAGGGACAACCATTGCCACCTTTCAACTTAAACCAGAAACCATCTTGGATGAAGTACGGGCTGGAGGGAGGATTCCCTTATTAATCGGTCGGAGTTTAACAGATAAAACCAGAATGGCTTTAGACTTACCACCCAGTGAGCACTTCATTCGTCCCCAGCTTCCCCACGATACAGGTAAAGGGTATACCCTTGCCCAAAAAATTGTCGGCAAAGCCTGCGGTTTACCTGGAATCCGTCCAGGTACCCCCTGCGAACCCACCATGACTACTGTTGGCTCCCAAGACACCACTGGACCAATGACCCGTGATGAATTAAAAGAACTGGCTTGTTTAGGGTTTAGTGCAGACTTAGTTCTGCAAAGTTTTTGTCACACAGCTGCCTATCCCAAGCCCATTGATGTTAAAACCCACCACGAACTGCCAGACTTCATCACCGACCGGGGTGGAGTATCCCTGCGTCCTGGAGATGGTATCATCCATTCTTGGCTTAACCGTATGCTGCTTCCCGATACCGTAGGAACTGGTGGCGATTCCCACACCCGCTTTCCATTGGGAATTTCATTTCCCGCCGGGTCTGGGTTAGTTGCCTTTGCCGCTGCCCTTGGGGTAATGCCGTTAGATATGCCAGAGTCCGTATTAGTTCGATTTAAGGGGGAACTTCAACCAGGAGTTACCCTGCGGGATATTGTTAACGCCATACCCTATGTTGCCATACAGCAAGGGAAACTAACGGTGGCAAAGGAAAATAAGAAAAATGTATATTCGGGTAAAATCATTGAAATGGAGGGTTTACCTAATTTACAACTCGAACAGGCATTTGAATTAACTGATGCTACTGCTGAACGTTCAGCAGCCGGATGCACCATCGCATTGGGTATCGAAACCGTAGCAGCATATCTTCGGTCTAATGTAGTCTTATTAAAGAACATGGTGGCACGGGGATATGGCAATGCTCGTACCATTCTAAGGCGAGTGGGGGAAATGGAGGCATGGCTAGCCCATCCGACTTTGATGCAGGCTGATACCGATGGGGTGTATGCCGACACCCTAGAAGTGGATCTGAATCAAATCCAAGAACCCCTTGTGGCAGCCCCCAACGATCCAGACAATATCAAGCTGTTGTCTGATTGTGCTGGTGAACCCATTGATGAGGTGTTTATTGGTTCCTGTATGACCAACATTGGGCATTACCGTGCCGCCGCCAAGATACTGGAGGGGGAGGGTATGGCACAAGTACGGTTATGGATTGCCCCGCCGACCCGTATGGACGAACATCAATTGCGGGAAGAAGGGTACTATGGGATTTTTGCGGCGGCTGGTGCCCGACTTGAAATGCCAGGGTGTTCTTTATGTATGGGAAATCAAGCGCGGGTTAATGATGGAGTGACGGTATTTTCCACGTCCACACGAAATTTTAATAACCGGATGGGAAAGGGGGCACAGGTATATTTAGGTTCTGCAGAACTGGCATCAGTTTGTGCAATATTGGGTCGTATTCCAACGGTGGAGGAATATCAGAAGATTGTTATTAAAAAAATTAATCCATTGGCTCAAGAGCTTTACCGTTACTTGAGTTTTGACCAAATAACTGGTTATGAAACTGAAGGACGGGTACTTACCCCCCAACAGGAAGCTGCATTACGGGTGTAGGATGGCGAAAGAGATCACCATCTCTAAATCACTCGGTAGCCATCTTTGTAATGCTATAGTTATCCTTCTAACGCTGTTTCCCAACTTCCCGCACACTCCTGATGATTTGCTTCAAATTCTCGCGACAACTTACCCTAGACGAATTGACCCATGAGCACTGCCGTCGAACAAAACCTGTATAAGAGAAGA